>DASQGS010000284.1:0-18041 GCA_035632455.1 Thermoanaerobaculia bacterium
CGGCGGTTGCGGCACCACTTTGATCGGCGGCGGGGGTGGGGGCGGCGGCGGCTCGCGGTACGTGAACAGGTTCCGATCGCTCCGATACGTTCCCGTCTGCCCATCGAGCCAGGCGAGATGGATCGGCTCGATCCCGCCCGGAGGCGGCACGAGTTTCGCCTGCGCGGCCGCGGGCTTGGCATTCGCGGACGAGGGGCCCGCGGTCGTGGTGCTCGTGCGAACGGCCGTCCGGGCCGTGCGGACGGGCGGAGCCGGCGGCGCGGGCTCCGGCGCGGCGAACGTGTAGATCGCGAAGAGGCCGATGATGATCAGCCCCGCAGCGGTCCAGATCTTCCAGTTGTTCATCCAGTCCATCACATCTCTTTGCCCACGGGCGCCGGGGCGCTCGGAGGCGGCGTGGCGTTCACGGGCGCGGCGTTCGCCGGCACCTCGCGGAACAGAGTCTTCAGGCGAATATCGAGCGTGAGCTGGTCGTTGCCCGAGCTCGCGAGAGAAATCTGATCGATGATCACGAACTGCGGCGACAGCTCCAGCAGATTGATCAGGCGCCGCGCCTGCTGGTAGTTGCCCTGCACGTTGAACGAGATCCCGACGGCGCTGGCCTCGGCCACGCTGGAAGCCGACACGCCTTTCACCTCCGTGCGCGAGAACGAGTTCGCGCGCGGCGTCATCTGGCTCGCCGCCTCCACGCGCTTGAGCTCGTTGATCAGCGCCGTGAACCGCTCCGCCAGCGTGGACCAGGTCTCGGTGTACACCGTCTGCACATCCCGCTGAATCCGGCGATAGGAGGCGTACTGCTGCTCGGCCGCGATGCGCGCCGTGCGGGCCTGGTCCAGGTGGCGCTGGCTCTCGGTCTTGCGGGCGTCGAGCTCCTCGAGCCGCTGGACGTACTGCACGCGGTAGGTAAAGAAAAAGACCGTGTTGGCGATCAGAAGCACGCCGAGGACGATCAGCAGATATCGCTTTTCCCGCCAGATCATTGGGACACTCTCAACACGCTGGGGTGATATTCGGCTTCGAGGCCGAAATGAAATCCGTTGCCGACGTTCTCCTCGGTGGACGGAAACGGGTTGTGAAAGTGAGGGTCGTTATTCATCCGGTCGATCGTCGCGACCATGCCGTTGCCGTTCTTGGCCTCGCAGACTAGAGAGAGGTGAACCTGGCCGGTCTTGTCGAACGACGGCGCGATCGAGACGATGTGCACGTCGTCGGGCAGGACCTTCTCCAGCCGGTCCAGCAGCTCGCTCCAGGAGAACGCGCGCTCCGCCAACTGCGAGTTGACGAACTCCGCCTGCTTCTTCAGCAGCGCCAGGTCAATCGACCGCAACCGGTCGTTCGCGCTTTGCGTCCGCTGCTGCTCCTCGGTGGTCTGGGCCTCGAGCTGCGCGATCAGCGTCCGCGTGTTCTTCGTCTCTTTGCGATACTGGAGATAGGTATCGACGTTGTAATAGCCGAGAATCACCACCAGCAGCGACATCAGCACGATGACCGCATAAACCGGACGGTAGTCGCGGTAGGGACGCGACGAAAGGTTGAGATGGATCGCTTTCACCCGGAGAACACTCCTGAGCAGGCAGTCAGCTCGGTTTCATATCCGGCCGTGCCGGACGGCGTCAGTTCGGTCACGTCGCTGAGCGAGATCGTGGTCACCGGCGCGGAGAACTCACTCCCGATCACGGACAGGATCTCGCGATCGACCTCGTTCCCGGCGACGTAGCAGTTCTCGATCTTCGTCGACTGCAACGACTCGCGCAGGTAGCTCGCCGAGAGCTTCATCTCCTGAGCCACGTTGCGCTCGCTGTTGAGATTTCTGGTGCGGATGAACAGCGGCTGCGTTCCGCGGAACACCACGGCCGTGAACTCCTGCTCCCGCAGATAGAGGAACAGGCGGTCCGCCGCCGTCGCCTGCTCGCGGGCGGTGATGGCGTTCCAGATGTTCAGCCCGATGGTCTCGATCAGCACGACCTCCATGCCGTTCACGGCGAAGAGATTCTCGATCGCCGCCAGCGTCTTGTCGACCGCGGCCAGCACGAACACGCGCGCCGATCCATCCTTCCGGCTGAGCGTCTCCCACGCCACCCGCAGGCTCTCCGGAGGGATCGGCAGGGTCCGCTTGAGGCTCCACCGCACCATCTCGTCGGCCTCGGTCCTGCTCCGTTCCGGGAGCGAGGCGATGTCGGCGATGTTGGCGCGGAACCAGGAGTCGGGCAGCAGCAGCGAGACTTTCTCCCACTTGCCGGTCTCGAGGCGGAGCCGGCGCAGCACCTCGGTCAGCGCCGCTTCGTTGGCCAGCTCCGGCGTGACCACGGAGGGCGTGAAGGTGTCCTCGGCAAGGCGATAGCTCTTGGCCTGAAGAATCTGCGGATTCTTGGTGCCGCGGCCGAGACGGGCGTGAATCAGCCGCTCGCTATCGAGAACCACGATGTCGGGAGGAAATGCTCTGGTCATATCAGTCGACGAAGGTCACCTTGTTGATCTCGCGCAAGGTCGTCCGTCCCTCCATCACCTTCTGGACCGCCGACTCGCGCAAGAAGGCCATCCCTTCATCCTTCGCCGCCCGCTTGATCTCGGCCGCGGGCCTGCGGTCGATGATCATGCTACGGATGCGGTCGGAAAGGTCGAGGAGCTCGGAGATGGCAAGCCGTCCGTGAAAGCCCGTGCCATTGCACTCCAGGCATCCCGCGCCCTCCCAGAATGTCTTGTGGCGGAACTCGGCCACGTTCAGGCCCGACTCGATGAGGAAGGAATCGGGATAGCGCACCTCATGCCGGCACTCCTCGCAAATCCGCCGCACCAGCCGCTGAGCCAGCACGCAGTTCAGCGCCGAGACGAAGTTGTAGAGATCGACCTTCATGTTCAGGAACCGGCCGAGTACGTCGACCACGTTGTTCGCGTGAACGGTCGTAAACACCAAGTGGCCGGTGAGCGCAGACTGCACGGCGATGGCCGCCGTCTCCTCGTCGCGGATCTCGCCGACCATGATCTTGTCGGGGTCGTGGCGCAGGATGGCGCGCAATCCGCGGGCGAACGTCAGCCCCTTCTTCTCGTTGACCGGGATCTGCGTGATCCCTCGCAACTGGTACTCCACCGGGTCCTCGATGGTGATGATCTTGTCCTCGGAGGTCTGGATCTCCGAGAGCGCGGCGTACAGCGTCGTGGTCTTGCCCGAACCCGTCGGCCCGGTCACCAGCACCATGCCGTACGGCTCCTTGATGAACTTCCGGAACTTCGTCAGCATGTCGTCATCGAAGCCGAGGACGTCGAGGCGGAGGTTCTTGAACTCCTTGTTCATCGACTCCTTGTCGAGGATACGAATGACGCTGTCCTCGCCATGGGCGGTCGGAACGATGGAGACGCGGAAGTCGATGGTCCGTCCGGTGATGCGGATCTTGAAGCGCCCGTCCTGAGGCACCCGCTTCTCGGCGATGTCGAGCTCGGACATGACCTTGATACGGCTGATGATGGTCGAGTGATGGCGCTTATCGATCGGCTCGAGGGCCTCGTACAGCACGCCGTCGATGCGGTACTTGACAACGACCTCGTTGTCGCGGGTCTCGATGTGGATGTCCGAGGCCCGGCGTTGGATGGCATTGAAGACGATGGAATCGACGAGCTTGATGATCGGCGACGACTCCTGCTGGGTGATCGAATCGATCGTCAGCGTCTCTTCGCCTTCCTCATCCTCGCCGACGAGCTGCATGCGGAAGCCCTCGGTGGCCTCGTCGAGCACGCGCTGGGTCGACTCCGACTTCTGCAGCTTGTCGCGGATGGCGGCCGGCGAAGCCACCTTGACCTTCAGCGGAGCGCCGAGGAGCAGCTCCAGCTCATCGATCTTCAGGACGTCCGTGGGATCGCCGACGACGATGGCGATGTGGCCGTTCTCCCGCTTCTCCGGCAGAAACTGATAGCGGATCATCAGATCGAGCGGGATATCGCGGAAAAGGCCGTGGTCGATCTGGAAGTGCTCGAGATCGACGTAGAGGAATCCATACTGTTCGGCGATGCGCTGGGCGCGCGTCGCCTCGCCGGTCGGATCGGCTGACTTGTACAGCGCTCGGGTCGTTTCGGTCGTCGTCATAGTCGTTACTGCTGTCCCACGCTGCTGAGCTGGAACAGGGGGAGATAAAAGGCATAAAGGAGAGTCGCGATGACTCCGCCCATGATGATGAGAATGATGGGCTCGATCGCCGACACTACGCGGGAGAGTCTGGCCTCGATTTCCTCATCGTAGAACTCGCTGACGTTGGCGAGCATTTCCGTCAGCGCTCCGGTCGACTCCCCGACCTTGATCATCTCGATGGCCAGGTCGCTGATCACGCCCGTCGCGTCCAGCGAGCGCCACAGCGGCTCCCCCTCCCGGACGTTCTGCACGATCCCGAAGATCTTTCGCGAGACGAGCTGGTTGGTCACCGACTGCGAGGCGATCTCGATGGCCGGAACCATCGGCGTTCCACCCCCCAGCAGCGTGCCCAGAGACTGCGAGAACTGCATGATCGCGAAGCGGTGGAGGATCCCGCCGACCAGCGGAATGCGCAGCTTGAACCGGTCCCACACCACCCGCCCCGTGGTGTTGACCCAACGCCGCATCGCCAGCACCAACACCACCGCCAAAGCCAGCACCAACAGCATGTTGCTGTTCAGCGCGGTCGCGAATCCGATCATGAACCGCGTGAAGGCCGGAAGCTCGGCGTCGAAGCCGGAGTAGAACTCGGCGAACTTCGGGATGACCTTCGTGAGCATGATGAAGATCATCCCCAGCGAGAGCAGAACGAGCACCGACGGGTACACCAGCGCCCCGATGACCCGCTTCCGCAGGTTCACGATGATTTTCTGGTACCGGAGAAACCGCTTCAGGACGCCTTCCAGGTCGCCGGAGCGCTCGCCCGCCCGCAGCGAGGTCGAGTAGATCGGCGGGAAGAGATTGCCGTAGGAGGCGAATGCATCCGACAGCGCGACGCCCGACTTGATCTTCTCCCGGATGTCAGCAAGAACCTCGCGGAACCGGGCGTTCTTCTGCCGTTCCAGCATGATGTCGAACGACTGGATGATCGGCAGCCCTGCTCGCACCAGCGCCAAGAGCTCCTGGTTGAACAGGAGAAACTGCACCGTCGAGACTGCCCGCCCTGCCTTCGGAATCAGGTCCGCCAGCCGCAATCCGTCGCGCTTGGCGTCGAAGACATGCATCCCCTGGCGGCGCAGGTCTTCCCGCGCGGTGCGCAGATCCTCGGCGTTCACATTGCGCTCGACGATCTCGCCGTCTGGGGTTCCGACTCGGACGATGTAGCTGGGCATTCGAGATTCCTGTTCGCCTTCCCCGGTTACGACGGCGGAAAGATGAAAACGTTTCGATTCAAACGGGTTGCCCGGCGCGGATGGCCGGAAGGCGAGACCGCCGGTTGAAAACAGAATATTGTACAACCGAAGGGGCGACGGCCAGGATTTCCGGCCTAGCGCGATCGGACCGCAGAGCCGCCCTACGCCGCCGCGCTCCTCCGGATCTCCTCGAGGATCGACACGATCGCCGCGACGTCGGGCGACTCGAACACGCCCTCCACGCCGCGGGGGCTGAAGTCCGTATATGGCGACGCAACACGTCGCTGGCCCTCCGGACGTCCTCCGCTGTACCGCCGCTCTCGGTCAGCATGCGCTCGAGCTCGGCGAGATCGCCCGGCGTCAATGGCTTATTCGAGCGCAGCTTGCGCAAGGCGATGTGATCCTCGTGCGCCTTCAGAAACTGCCGCGCCTTCGCCCGGAAGCGCTCGAAGTCGCCTGCCGGCGTGAACGCCTGCAATGCCACCTCGACCTCGGCGCCCATCTCATCTTCGAAGTCCGTGTAGACGATTCGCCGGTCCTTCCTCTCGATCAGCGAGACCAGCGATCGCAGCCGTTTCCGGACGTTCTCGAACATCGGCAGCGTCGCGGCCTGCCACCACGGGGTCCAGCGGATTGATTGTGAAATCCGAGCGGGCGTTGCAGCTGCCGAACGGGAAGGTGCTCGTGAGCCAGGTCTATCAGGCCGAATAAGCGCTCGTTTCCTCAGGTGCCGGACGAGGTCAGCCACGCGATCGCGTCCTCCTCGGTGAGGAACATGCGCGCATCCGCTCCTCTGCTGTAGGCGACGTTCTCGCCAAGCCGGTTCCACCGGGACTCCTCGGTCGCCGCGTCGACGAAGGCCACTCGGAGGCCCATGATCATCGCCGGCACCTCACATCCGACCAGGTAGTATTCCAGGGACGTGTCGTGCATCGAAGGCGCTGTCTCACCGAGGTTCTCGCAGACCAGCAACTTCGAGTAACCGAGCCGGCGGCACTCGGCGGCCACTTCCCGCCAGTAGGCGAGAGAGATCTCGATCGAGTCGGATGCTCCGGAAACGCAGGCGCGAAGGTAACCGTCGCAACTCTGAAACGCAAGGTCGTAGGTTGGACTTGTCATGGTCGGCGACATGGGGCACGCTCGCGGCACAGGCGGCGCACCGCGGCAACGCAAATCGGCCTCGCACGCTCCGGCTTGAGGATCGTATCACGCGAAAGGGAGAGCACATGAAACCCAAAGCCCTCGTCCTGGTTCGCGCCTGTTGTTGGCTCGGAGCGGCCTTCGACGCAGCGATGGTTGTCCCGATGCTCGTTCCGCCCGTCGGCGCTCGCGTCTTCGGGATCGAGAATTTTCACCCCGGCGCGGATTACCGATTCGCGATGCTCCTTGCCTCGGCTCTCATGCTGGGCTGGACGGCTCTCCTCTTGTGGGCAAGTAGAAAGCCACTCGAACGGAAGGCGGTCCTCTTGCTGACCGTGGTTCCTGTCATTGCCGGGCTGGCAGCCGCCGGAGTCTTCGCCGTAGCCCAGGGCCTGATCACCGCCGGCAGGATGGCTCCCACCTGGATCATTCAGGCCGCCCTCGCAGCGACTTTCACTTACGCTTACAGCATTTCCAAGAATGAATGAAGTTCCGGGTGTGCTGCCGCCGATGCCTTCGGCCCCTTGACGCGTATGGCGCCGTCTGACCAGCGTTCTGGTTGGCGCAGCTCTCGCGGTTTGCGTGTGCGCAGGAATCGCAGCTACTTACAACGCGGTTGCGACGACGGCCGACCGTCAATGATTTCCCGCCCCAGGAGTCCTCGTCGAGTCGGAGGGCGTGCGGTTCCACCTTCAATGCGTTGGAAGCGGCAGCCCGACCGTCATCTTTGACAGTGGCCTCGGCGTCCCTGCCCTCGGGTGGTCGCTCAATGCGCCCGCCGTGTCTCGGGTTACACGCGTTTGCGTATCAAGAACCGGCATTCCGGCTCGGAGGCTGGGCTGTCGCTCGATCCCGAAGATGACGATTCACGGCTGTCAGAAAGCCCTGAGCCAGGTCGTTCGTCGCCTCCCGGAGCGGCGATAACAACCACTGCCGCTGTTCCCCCGGCGCCCAGTTCGCGAAGGGTGGTTCTCCAGGCCGGGCTCTTGACAGACGGCGCGACGCGATCTATAGTAACCCCTGAAGTAACTACTAGCTGGTAGCACGAACGGGATTATGAAGCTCCGAAAGCACAAGCTCATCTCGTGGCTCGAGGCCCTCGGCCTTTCCAGCTACGAGGCCCAGGCCTACCTGGCGGCGCTCCGGCACCCTCCGCTCACGGGATATCAGCTCAGTAAGGTCAGCGGGGTTCCCCGATCGCGCATCTACGAGACCATCGAGAAGCTCACCGCGAGAGGGCTGCTCGTCTCGCAGCCCGGCGAGAGGAACCTCCTCACCGCTCTCGACTACCGAGCGTTTCTGGACGAGAAAGAGATGGAGGCCGCGACCACTATCCGCTTCCTGCGAGAGGAGCTGGCGATGCTCCGCACCCCGGAGCCGTCGGGCATCTGGACTGTCTCGCGGCGAGAGCGAATCCTGGAGTTTGCCCTCGACCTCATCGGACAGGCCAAGCGCTATGTATACATCGTCGCCGTGGAAGCCGACCTGCTTCCCCTGGCGGCGGCGCTCTCGAAGGACGCGAAAAACCGGCCTCCTATCCTCGGGGTCTTCTGCGGTGAGGGTGAGGCGGCGATTCCTGGCGTGATCCGTCACCTCGGCCCGAACTGCTCCAGAGAGTCGGAGATCGCGATCGTGGTGGACGGCGATCGGGCCCTCGTCGGATGTACCCAGCCGGAAGAAGGCGCGACCGCGGCGCTCACCCAGAATAGCGGCGTCGTGAGCATCACAGAGCAGTACATCAAGCATGAGCTGTTCCTGAATTCGCTCTATGCCACCAAGGACAAGGCCACGATCCAGGCCTACATAAAGCAATACGAGCGCAAGATGAGGAATCTGCCCTAGGCGGCACCGTGACCCATGCGCGGAGGCGAACGGAGAATGCTGTTGCAGAGACTAGTCGCTACCCTAGTGAATACGCTGTAGCCGTGCGGAACCAAGAGGAGCAACTGACAAACGACGCATATCGGAGAATGGAAATGGATAACACGGAGTACTTTGATGCGGTCGCAGGGCAGTGGGACAACATGCGGAGCCGGCTATTCACAGACGAAGTCCGGGAGTCGGCGCTCAGGATTGCTGATGTTCAGGCCGGCAGGACGGCAACGGATATCGGAGCAGGCACCGGTTTCCTGACAGAGGGACTGCTTCGGCGCGGGCTGAATGTCATAGCCGTCGATCACTCATCCGAAATGCTCGGGCAAGTGCAGCGTAAGTTTGCTGAATCGGGCCGGTTGCAGGCCAGGCAGGGGGAATCAGAGCAACTGCCGATTGGTGATGGTGCCGTTGATCATGTGTTTGCGAACATGTATCTGCACCATGTGGAGTCACCTGGCGGCGCGATTCGCGAGATGGTCAGAATCCTCAAGCCGTCGGGAACCATCGTCGTCACTGATTTGGACGAGCACACACACGAGTTCCTTCGCGTCGAGCATCACGACCGCTGGCTTGGATTCAAACATGACGACATTCGACGCTGGTTTCTCGAGGCTGGACTCCACGACATTGCCGTACTCGGCATCGCCCAGGAGTGCCGCGTCAAATCAGACTCCGGCTGCGAGACGGCCGCCATTAGCATTTTTGCTGCATCGGGACGCAAGTGGGGAGGTGAACCGTGAACATCAGCCTTGCACAGAAAGCGCTGGCCGAGCAGTTTCTCGCGCTCCATCGGATGCAACGGCCATTCGTACTGGCCAATTGCTGGGATGTTGTAACGGCCGCCCTATTCGCGCGCGAAGGGTTCCAGGCGATCGGTACTTCAAGTTACGCAACGGCCGCGGCACTTGGTTTGCCCGATGGCCAACACATTGCCCTGCAGGATACAGTGGACCTCGTGAAGCGGCTTGTTCGCCGGGTCAAGCTGCCGGTCAGCGCCGACATCGAATCAGGATATGCGGAAACGGTTGAAGGAGTTGTGCAGTCGGCCAAAGCGGTCCTGGCTGCGGGTGCAGTGGGGCTGAACATCGAAGACAGCACCGGAAACCCGGAACAGCCGTTTTTCAACGCCACTTTTCAGTGCAGGAAAATTGCCGCCATTCGCGCGATGGCGGACGAGATGGCATTTCATCCGGTCATCAACGCCCGCACTGACACATTTCTTCTGTCGAAGGACAATGGCAGCGGGCGATTGCGCCAGACGATTGAACGTGGTCGTGCATATGTACAGGCCGGGGCCGACTGCGTGTTCGTTCCGGACATGGGGGATCTCGATGTTGCTACGATGAGGCAACTGATCGACGAGATCGGCGCCCCGATCAATATCGTCGCCGGTGGAACGACACCACCAATGAGCAAGCTCGAGGAGATCGGGATCGTCCGCGTCAGTCTGGGACCCAGGGTGATGCGGGCGGGTCTCGGATTATTCAGGGACATCGCTCGCGAGATCCTGGACCGAGGAACATTCACGAAGATGACGACGGGCGCTCTGTCCTACGAAGACACGAACCAGTTGCTGGCTGAACCGAAAGGATGACTGCAAGATTGCGGCGATCTCGCGCGCCTGCGCTCATGTGCCTGCTCGCTGGAGGGGAGCTCGATGACGACCAGCTCAAGAGCCTGTTGCGCGACTCCTGGTCCGGGCGCACCTCATCGCTCTGGTCGGAGCGCAACCCGTCGCGTGGCCAGTGCGGTGTCACCGCGCTCGTCATCAACGACCACTTCGGAGGCGAGATTCTCAAGACGCGCGTCGGCCAGTCGTGGCACTTCTACAACCGTATCGGAGGCCGGACACTGGATCTCACCTCGGATCAGTTCCTGGATCCGATCGAGTACCTCGACCTCGTGTCGAGCCGCGAGGAAGCGCTCGCAGATCATACGGAAGACCAGTACCGAGAGCTGGTCCAAAGCTTCGCGGAGGCCATCGCGAACGCCAGGCGGTGACGCCATGAGGACCGTGCAAGTGAGCAACTCGTGGTGCTGATGAACGACACGCCCGGTGTCCCACGAGGTACCTTTGCGTGCCCGCGCGGGCTGCCGGTGACGGGCAATCGAGGAACAGAACTAGAATGAGAGTATGACCGCGACTCTGGTCGATGCGCCGCTGCTGGCGACCAAGTTGTTCGTGCCGCCGCCGCGGCAGAACCGCGTCAGCCGTGCGCGTTTACGGGACCAGCTCGACGCAGCGCCCGGCGGCACCGTGACGCTGACCTCGGCGGCGGCGGGCTCGGGCAAGTCGACCCTGCTCGCAGACTGGGCGGTCTCCGCGGATAAGCGCGTGGCCTGGCTGTCGCTCGATCCCGAAGATGACGAGCCACGGCGGTTTCTCAACTACATCATCGCCGCCCTCGAGAACGCCGGGACGATCGCTTCAAGCAATGCATTCGCGGGCGTAAGCTCGACCAATCCTGCTGCGATCGATGCCGTTCTCACGGAGCTTCTGAACGCCATCGCCGAGCGCGGGGCGGCGGCCGTGCTCGTTCTTGACGACTACCACGTGATCGAGGGCGAGAGCGTTCATGGCATCGTGCAGCGGATCATCGACCACCTCCCGCCGAGCCTGCATCTTGTCATCGCCACGCGTGTCGATCCGCCGCTGGCGCTGTCGCGCCTTCGAGCGCGCCACCTGCTGCTCGAGATTCGCGCCGGGGACTTGCGGTTTACACCGGACGAAGCGGCGCGGTTCTTCAACGACACCATGGGCCTGGGGCTGACTGACGCTCAGGTCGCCGAGCTCGAAGAGCGTACCGAAGGATGGGCCGTCGGCCTGCAGATGGCAGCGATCTCACTCCGCGGGCAGGGCGGCGCGAAGACCTTCATCTCGACCTTCAGCGGATCAAACCGATACGTGCTCGACTATCTGACGGAAGAGGTCTTGGGTCGGCAGCCGCCGGATGTCCGCTCGTTTCTGCTGGAGACATCCATTCTGACGCAGCTCGCCGCGCCGCTGTGCGACGCCATCACCGGCCGCACCGATTCCGATCGCGTTCTCCAGCAGCTCGATGCTGCGAATCTCTTCCTGATTCCGCTCGACGATGTTCGCTTCTGGTATCGATACCATCACTTGTTCGCGTCGTTGCTCCGGCACGAGCTCGACCGCTCCAGCTCCGCTGAGCACATCGCAGGGCTGCACCGGCGTGCCTCGGCGTGGTACGCGTCGAACAAGATTCCCGAGCCGGCCCTGCATCACGCGGTCGCAGCGCGAGACGATGACCGGGCCATGGCCATCGTCTCCGAGAACGCCAGGACCCGCATCATCGGCGGCGACGGCGGCACGGTGGTCCGCTGGATGGCGCAACTGCCGCGCGAGCGCGTCGAGAGAGACATCGACCTGCTGCTCGTCCACGCGTTGGCGCTCACATCCGAGTATCAGTTCGGCGCGGCTCTGCGCGAAGTCGATTGCGCCGAGCGCATCATTCCCGCTCAAAACTCGGAACGGTATCGGGGCGCCGTTCTGTCGCTGCGCGGATTGCTCGAACGGCTTACCGGCCTTCTCGGGAATTCGGTCGAGACCCTCGAGCAGGCCATGACTCTCCTCTCACCGGACGACTTCTGGTTCTCCATGACGTCGTTCAATCTCGGTATGGCGGCGATCATAGAGTCCGATCTTCGGAAGGCGGAGGCGTATCTAAGGCAGGCCACCGGGTCTCGCGACCGGCCTGACGGACTGCTGACCGCTGTCCTCGGCCAGTGTTATGGAGGTTGGTGCTGCCTGTGGCGCGGATTCGCCGGTGAGGCGTTGCAGATGGCGCGCGAAGCAAACGAATGGATCGAGGCGTGGGATGCGAAGCACGCGACGGGCCGCCCCTTGAGCTCCCTTGCCTACGCCCTCCTCGCCGACACTCACCGGATGTGGAACGATCTCGATCGGGCCCGCGAGTTTGCCAACCTGGCGATGGAGTCCGGCAGGAAGGGCTTTGTCATCGGCTACCTCGAAGGGGCGCGAGTGCTCACGCAGGTCGCGGACGAGCAGGGAGACTGGGACGCTGCCATCGCCGCGGCGAAGGAGACCATGCGCGGCGCCCACTGGGCCGGGAATCCTGACTGGCTCGAGCCCGCGAAAGCGCTCGAGTATCGGGTGCTCTGGCGCCGCGGCCAGGCCACCGGAAATCGCGCCGATCTCGACGCCGTGGCGCGCTGGTGCGAAGAGAATGGTTTTCTGGAAGTCGATCGATGGCGGCAGCACATGCATCCCGGGATCTTCCCCGATTATTCATTGATGATCGCCGCGCGCGTGCTGCTTCATCAGGAGCGTTATCAGGAAGCGCAACGACTGCTCGATGGACTGTTCGACAATGCACTTCGCATAGAACGCGTGCCCGCGCAAATCTCTCTTCTCGTTCTCGGCTCGCTGGCCGAGGCAGCGCTCGGCCATTCCGATGAGGCCCTCGTAAAGATGCACCGCGCGCTCGGGATCGCGAGCAAGCCCGGATTCATTCGTTTCTTCCTCGATGAAGGCTCCGCTGCGGTACCGCTCATCGAGCGCGCTGCCCCTCGGGCGACGGACCGTGACTTCGCCCTGCGCGTTCTCGCCGCATTCGAGGTGCCGGTGAAGCCCCGGCCGGTGCTGGCGGGTGTCGCCGAGCCCTTGAGCAATCGCGAGATCGAAGTGCTGCAGCTCATCGCGGCCGGCGCTTCGAACCAGGCTGCGGCTCGCAAGTTGTTCGTCGCACCAAGCACGGTCAAGAAGCACCTGGAGAACATCTACGCGAAGCTCGGCGTCGGCGGACGGATCCAGGCCGTGGCCAGGGCCCGCGAGCTGCAGATCCTCTAGATTCGCCTGGAGATCCGCCTCCGAATACGCCGTTCGGCGAATGCCTCTTCGCCCTCCTCCTGCGTACTTTGCGATCAGAACAAAGGAGATCGCATGGCACGCTCACAGACCAACGCACCGACGCACCGCCTACACCTCCGCGTGACCGGTTGGCTTCCCGACGACTGGTCCGAACGCTTCGAGGGAATCACCCTGCGCCATTCCGATGATGGCTCGACCGTCTTGTGTGGCGAGTTGAAGGACCAGTCGTCGCTCTTCGGAATCCTCCGCTCCATCGAAAACCAGGGAATGAAGCTGATCGCCTGCTTCGCCTATCCCGGAGGTCCGGCATGACACGTTCGCTGATTGTCTCCATCATCGTCATTCTGATCGCATCGTCCGTGGGCGCGGGAACCGTTACTCTGGAACAAGCGCTCGAGCGCGCGCTGCGGGCCAACCCATCGATCACGCGAGCCCAGGCGGATATCGACTCAGCCCAGGCCCAGCGGCGCCTTGCGCGATCGGCGATTCTGCCGCGCCTCGACCTCGATGTCTCGGCCACGCAGAACGACCGCGAAGTCGCATTCGATTTGGGGGGCACGAATGTGACCCTGCAGCCGCGGCAGGACTGGTCGGCGAAAGTGACGCTGCGGCAGCCGTTGTATGCCGGCGGCCGGGAGCTCAAGGCGATTCGCCAGACCGGGGCGACGATCGACGCCGCGAAGGCTGCGGCGAAATCGGCCGAAGAGGCGATCCTGTTCCGCACCGCATCCGATTACTTGTCGCTCATCGAGGCAGACGCCCTGATCGATGTCGAGCGTCAAAACGCCGGCCTGGCTTCCACGCGCCGCGAGCACGCAATGCGCATGCTCGAGGCGGGCGAGCTCACGAGAGTCGATGTGCTCCGCGCTGAGGCCGCGCAAAAAGCCGTCGAGCGCCAGCTCGCCGCGGCCGAGCAACAGAGGAAAGAGGCGGAAAGCCAGCTCCGCATCGACCTCGCTCTCGACGAGGAGATCATCGCCGTTCCGCCCGCGCTCGCCCTGCCGCCGGTGCCGGGCATCGAAGAGCTGGCCGCCGCATCGCTGGTGTCGCATCCCGATTTGAAGCGCGCGGCGGCGACGCTCGACATCGCCCGGCTGGAGACGCGCAAGCAACGCGGCGGCTATCTGCCGACGGTGACGCTCAACGCAACCCTGACGAGGCAGCGCTCGCCGTTTCCGACCGATCAGGCGCGCTCCGTCGCAGTGTCGCTGCACGTCCCAATCTTCGATAGCGGCGAGATCGCGTCGAGGATCGCCGTAGCCGGCGAACGTGAGAAGCAGGCAGCGGCGTCGGCCTGCGAGCTGCGGCAGGCCATCCGCGAGGAGATCGTCCGCGCCGTGGCCGGTCTCGATACGGCGCGCAAGAGCTTCGATCTCGCTCAACAGCAACTTGCGGCGGCCGAAGGACAGCACCGGCAGATCTGGGCGCTGTACCGGTCGCAGGAGGCAACTTCTCTGGACATCGATACCGCCGAGGGCGCGCTGGCCGAGGCGCGCCGAGTGGTGGTCTTCGGGTCACTGCAGACGAAGCTCGCCGAGCTGCGGGTGTGGTTCGCGGCCGGCTCGCTGAAACTGACTCTTCTGACGAAGGAGCATTGAGATGCGTAGCCCGATTGCCCTGATCCTGTTGATGATGATGCTTCTCGCGGCGTGCTCGCGGGAAGTCACGACCGCCGCGCCCGTTTCCGCCGCAGCGTTGCCGGCAGACGTGCGCGATCTCGCGAAAACGCCTTCACCGGCAGCCCCGGAAGCCAAAGCAGCGCTCGCACCGCGGACCGCGATCCCTGAAATGCTTCCCACGTCGATTGCCGCGACCGGCGAGCTGATCTCGCCGATGCGCTCGCAGCTCGCAGCGAAGCAGTCCGGCCGAGTGGCCGCAGTGTACGTGCGCGAAGGCGCGCGGGTCCGGGCCGGCCAGCCGCTCGCCGGGTTCGAGACCGACTATCTCCGTCTCGATCTGCGGCGCGCCGAAGCAGAGCTCTCGCGTGCGACCGCGATGGAGAACGACGCCGGGCGTGACCTCGAACGGAAGCGCGAGCTCGTCGTCTCCGATTCCGTGACGCGCGCGGTGTTCGATCGCTCACAGACGGCCTACGACTCGGCCGTTGCCGGCCGCCAGGCGGCCAGCGCGGTCGTTGCGACGATTCGGCAGCGCATTGACGACGCCACCCTGCGGGCGCCGTTCGATGGCGCGATTGAATCCCGCTCCGTCGACGTCGGCGAGCACATCGGCGACGGACAGCCCACGTTCGTCATCGTCCAGACCTCCCCTCTCAGACTCCGCTTCCATCTCCCCGAGCAGTATCTCGGCCTCGTCCATGTGGGGCAGCGGGTGAAGGCAACGACCGATGCCTACGGCACGGCCTCGTTCGCCGGGCGGATCGCCATGATCGGAGGGGTGATCGATCCCGCCACGCGAACGCTCATCGCCGAGGCGGACGTGGACAACTCCGACGGCCGGCTGAGGCCCGGGATGTTCGCCCGCGTCAGCATCGCGCAATAGCGGCCGCAATCAAGAGCGCCGCAATCAACGGAGGATGCCATGCAGAAACTCGCAGAGCTGTGCGTACGGCGGCCGGTCTTCGCGGCCGTGCTCGTGCTCGCCCTCGTCGTCACCGGGGCGTTCGCCTACTTCCAGTTGGGAGTCGACCGGTTTCCGAAGGTCGAATTCCCTTGGGTCACGATCACCACGGCATTGCCAGGCGCGGCGCCTCAGGAGGTCGAGACCGAAGTCACGGAGAAGATCGAGGGAGCGGTCAACACGATCGGTGGAATCGAGGAGATCATCTCCTTCTCATCCGAGAACGTGTCGGTCGTGAGCATCCAGTTTTCGCTGGAGAAGAATGGGGACGTCGCCGCGCAGGAGGTGCGCGACCGGGTCAACGGCGTTCTCGGGCAACTGTCGCCCGAAGCCAGGCAGCCGCTCATTCAGAAAGCCGATCCGGAGTCGGAGCCGGTCATCGCGATCGCGCTCGCGGCACCGGCCACGGAGCGCGAGATCTCCGAGTACGCCGACAAGGTGTTGAGGCGGCGTCTGGAGACGATCCAAGGCGTTGGTCAGGTCCTGATCGTCGGGGCCCGGCCCCGACAGATCAACATCGTCATCGATAATCCGAAGCTGGCCGCGCATGGCCTGACCGGAGCCGACGTCGTGAACGCGCTGCGTTCGCAAAACGTGCAGATCCCCGGCGGCAAGGTCGAAGAGGGAGTGAACGATCTGACCCTGCGGACGCACGGGCGGGTTTCATCGCCCGAGGCCTTCGGCGCGCTTCCTGTGGCGTCGCGCGCGGATTACCAGGTCCGCATTCGGGACGTGGCCTTGGTTGAAGACGGCATGGCCGAGGCGGAGACCGTCGCCAACGTGAACGGCAAGCCGGGAATCGTGCTGATCGTCCGCAAGCAGTCCGGCACCAACACCATCGACGTCGTGAAGGCGGTGAAGGAGCGCGTTGCGGAAATGAGCTCCGAGCTGCCCCGCGGCTGGAAGCTCGAGACCGTGCGCGACCAGTCGGATTTCATCGTCGCCGCCGTCGATGCCGTCAAGGAGCACCTCATGCTCGGATCGCTACTGGCGGCCGGGGTGGTATGGCTGTTCTTGAGGAAGTTCCGGCCGACGCTCATCTCCGCGATCGCCATCCCCAGCTCGGTGATCGCCACGTTCGCGTTCATGAAGTTCTACGGATTCACGCTCAACGTCCTGACGCTGCTCGCCCTGACCCTTGCTGTGGGCATCGTCATTGATGACGCGGTGGTCGTGCTCGAGAACGTGTTCCGCACCATGCAGAAGAGGAAGCTGACGCCGGTACAGGCCGCGATCGAGGGAACGCGCGAAGTCGGTCTGGCCGTCATGGCCACGACGTTTTCGCTGATCGCGGTCTTCCTCCCGGTCGCCTTCATGGGCGGGATCGTGGGCCGGTTCATGTACTCGTTCGGCATCACCATGGCCGTCGCGATCGCGATCTCGCTCCTGGTCAGCTTCACCCTCACGCCCATGCTGGCGTCGCGCTGGCTGCGCGAAGCAGAGGCGGAGCACGAAGCGCCGAGCCGGTGGTATTCGGCCGTGGAGCGCGCCTACCTCCGCCTGCTGGACTGGTCGATGGCCCATCGCTGGGTGATCGTCGTGGTCACGCTTCTGGTTTTCACGTCGATGGTTCCGCTGTTTATCCTGGCGAACAAGAACTTCCTGCCGCAGGATGACGAGTCACAATTCATCGTCACTGTGCGCGCGGCTGAGGGCACAAGCCTCGGTACGACGAAGCGCATCGCCGAATCCGTGGCATCGCAGATTCGCCTGCAGAAGGAGGTCAAGCTGACGGTCGTCACGATCGGCGACGACATGCAGCGCACGCAGAACCTGGCATCGATTTATGTGAAGCTCGCCCCGGTTCACTCCCGCAAACGGTCGCAGTCGGACCTGATGAACGTTGTCCGGGACCACGTCCTGCCGCGCTATCGCGACCTCCATGTGCGCGCGCAAGTGATGAAAGTGCCGGAGTTCAGCGGCGGCGTGAATGCCGAGATCGTCTACTGGGTCGGCGGACCGGATCTCGACAGGCTCCACCAGTATTCGAGCCGTCTTATCGAAGCGCTCAAGAGAGTCCCGGGTGTGACCGACGTCGACACGAACTACGTCGTCGGCAAGCCCGAGCTCGGCGTCCAGGTCGATCGGGAGAGGTCCGCCGACCTCGGAGTGCGCGTGCAGGACGTCGCGGCAACGCTCAATGTGCTCGTCGGCGGACAAAAGGCCACCGACTATTACGAGAGCGGCGAAGCCTACGAAGTTCACGTGCGGGCCGAGAGGGACTGGCGCAAGGATGCCGCGGGCATCGGCCAGATCGAAGTGCCCTCAGCCAAAGGACAAA
>DASQGS010000285.1:0-17507 GCA_035632455.1 Thermoanaerobaculia bacterium
ATCCGCCGCACGCTTCGGTGCGAATGGAGTCCGCTCGGTCACCTTGGCACATCTCTGCAGGGCAAACGGCTCGGCATCTTCGGCATGGGGCGCATCGGCGAGGCCGTGGCGCGCCGCGCACGCGCTTTCGGCCTTGACCTCGCCTACACAGCGCGCAATGAGCATGCCGGGATCGAGAGCGAGACCGGCGCGCGCCGCGCGTCGCTCGAGGAGTTGCTGGCCACGAGCGACATCCTCTCGATTCACGCGCCGCTGACGCAGGAAACGCAGCGCCTCTTCAGCGCCGCGACTCTTCGCCGAATGAAGTCCGGCAGCTATCTGATCAACACCGCGCGCGGACCGATCGTCGACGAGGAAGCGCTCTGCGACGCGCTGGAGAGCGGACATCTCCGCGGTGCCGGCCTCGACGTCTACGAGCTCGAGCCGGTCGTGAATCCGCGCCTGCGCTCGATGCGCCAGGTGGTCATCCTCCCGCACATCGGCTCCGCCACAGAGGAAGCGAGGACGGCGATGGCCCGCATCGCGGCCACCAACGTGCGGCTGGTGCTGAAGGGACGCGCACCGTTGAACGCGGTGACGTGAGGCACCGTGTCATTCTGAGCCGGCGTAGACGGCGAAGGATAACTCGATGGCCACGATCTCTGCCAATGAGATCCTTCGCCGTCTACGCGGCTCAGGATGACGTACGTTTGCGAGATAATCGCCCCCCATGAGACTCCAGCGCTCCGACGCCCTGCTCGTGATCATCGATGTGCAGGAGCGACTCATGCCGGTGATCGATGCCCGAGAGGCCGTCGAGCGCAACATCGCCCGGCTCATCCGCGGCTGCCACATTCTCGACGTGTCGCCGGTCGTCACCGAGCAGTACGTCAAGGGCCTCGGTGCCACGGTTCCCGACGTTCGCAAGGCCCTCGAGGAAACCTTCGGCTACACCCCGATCGAGAAAGACTCCTTCTCGAGCTTCGCTTGCGGCGAGTTCCAGGCCGCGTTGCGCAGCGTGCGCAAGCGGCAGATCCTCGTGGCCGGCGTGGAGGCTCACGTCTGCGTCTGGCAGACCGTGAGCGATCTGCTGGCCAACAACTACGAGGTCACCGTGATCGCCGACGCCACCTCATCCCGCTCGCCGCAGAACAAGGACATTGCGCTGCGGCGTATGGTGAGCGAGGGAGCGAAGCTGAGCTCGACGGAGATGGCGTTGTTCGAGCTGACTGTCGCCTCGGGCACTGACGAGTTTCGAGCGATCTCGAAACTCGTCAAGTGACGGCGCTGCGGCGGGCCGTGCTACCGTCGCAGCGCGATCAACCCGGCCGTCGCGAGCAGCAGCGCCATCGCCATCAGTGCCGCGAACGACAGCGTCGGCGCCCCGCCTGCCGCCAATATCGTCACCGCAGCCGTTGAGCTGTTGTTGCCCGGGGTTGGATCCGACTCGTTGGCCGAAACCGTCGCCGTGTTCGAGATCGGACCCGGAAGCGAAGGCGCCCGCATCTTGAGCGTGATTGTCGCCGACGCGCCGTTGGCCAGCGTCCCCAGAGTGCAAGTGACTGTCGTCGTGCCGCTGCAGGATCCCTGGCTCGGCACGGCACTGACGAACGTCGCGCCCGCCGGCAACGGGTCGGTCACCGTCACGTTCGTGGCCGGACTCGGCCCGCCGTTTGTCACCGTGATCAGGAACTGTATCTGCGAGCCGATCACGTACGGCCCGCCGCCGGCGCTGAGAACCTTCGTGATCGACAGGTCGGCCAGCGGCATCACGATCGTCGATGCCTGGGAGGTGTTGTTGGCCGGGTTGGAATCGGCTTCGGTCGCACCTACACTCGCGGTGTTGACCAGCGTCCCGGTCGCCGTCGGGGTCACGTTGATGGTCGCGGTTGCGCCGGCGCCATTGTTGACCGTCCCGAAATTCAACGTCACGACGTTGCCGGCGACGGAGGAGGAGCCCTGCGACATCACGATCGTTCCGACCACGAGGCCCGGCGGCAGAACGTCCGTGCCGGTCACATTCGTGGCGTTGTTCGGCCCGCCATTGGCGATGCTGATCGAATAGGCGAACGACTGCCCGATGAAGACGGTGGCCGGTGCGGTCTTGGTGATGGAAAGATCGGCGACATTCGTCGTCGTGGTCGTGACGGCGGTGGAGGAGTTATCGCCTGGCGTCGGGTCGGCGTTACCGTCCGTGACCGTGGCCGTGTTCGAAATGGGCACCCCATTGCCAAGGGCGCCGTCGCTCTGCACGACGAACTGGAACGTCGCCGAGCCGATCGGGAACGAGTCGAGGGTGCACTGGATCGTGCCGGTGTTCCCGACGCCGGGATCGGTGCAGACAAACGCCGGACCGCTGGTCTGCGTCGCCGAAACGAACGTCGTGTTCGCCGGAGTGTCATCGCTCAGAACGACGGTCGACGCAAAATCAGGGCCGCTGTTGCTGACGGTGATCGTGTAGGTGATGTTCTGGCCGGGGATGACGCCGCCAGGAGCGCTTTTGGTGATGCTGACGTCGGCGCTGCTCGAGACTGTGGTGTCGGCGTTTGCGGAGTTATTCGCCGGGTTGGTCTCGAGCGTCGACGACGCGGCGGTGGCGGTGTCGATGATGACCGCACCGTTGTCGATGGCCAGATCCGACAGCACCGTCAGAGTGAAACCGGCGGTCGCACCGGAGGGAAAACTCGCGATCGAGCAGGCCACTGTGCCGGTGCCGCCCGGAGAGGGCGCGACGCAGGAGAAGGCCGGGCCGCTCGTCTGCGACGACGAGACGTAGGTCGTGTGGGCCGGCACGGTGTTGTTCCCGGTCATGTTCACGGCCGTGCTGGGGCCGTTGTTCGTGAACGAGTACGTGTAGGTGATCGTCTGTCCGGGCGTGATGGCGACAGTGCTCGGGCTGTTGGTCGCGGCGAGATCGACGCTGGTCAGCACAGTCGTGGAAGCCGTGGATTGGTTGTTGCCGGGAGTGGGATCGGAAGTCGCGCTGGAGACCGAGCCGGTGTTGGAGATGATGCCGCTTGCACTCGGCGCGATCTGCACTCCGATGATCATGTTGGCGCCGCCCCCTGCCATGAGCGTCGCGGCCGAACAAGTGACCGTGCCGCCAGCTCCGACCGCCGGCGTCGTGCAACTGAATCCCGCGGGCGGGATGATGAGCTGGAACGTGACGCCGGCCGGGAGGACATCGGTGATGACGACGTTCGCTGCATCGTTGGGGCCGTTGTTGAGGACGTCGAGCGTGTAGCCGATCGACTGTCCGGGCGTCCCGGATCCGGGCGCGGTCTTGTTCATGGTGAGATCGGCGGATTGCGCGAGCAACGGCGAGGCCAGGACGAAAGCAATCGCGACGACGAACGCAGCAATGGCAGATCTCGGCGACATGGTTTTCTCTCTCCTCGGTGTGGCTCACGGTGCGGCTTGCTGCGGATAAGGAACCTCTGCGTTGCGGAGAATACCGCAAAAACGCGGCCCGGCAAGTGGGAGAAAACGCAAAGAAAAAACGCCCGCGCGAGGCGGGCGTTTTCGGGATGTTTCCGGGCTGGATCTACTTCCCGCTCTTCTTCTTGGTCCCGGTCTTCTTCTTCGGCTTCTCTTCCTTCTTGGCTCCGGCCTTCGCCTTCGCCGCGGGCTTGGCGGGAGGTTTTGCCTTCTTCTTCGCCGGTTTCTTCGAAGGGGCTGCTTCCTTTGTCTCCTCCTCGGCCTCGTCCGGCTCTGCCGCGCGCTCGGCTTTCGTGGCGGGCTTGCTCTCGCTCTTGCCGCCCTTGGCTTCCTTGGCGGGAGCAGCGGGCTTTTCGGTCTCGAGCTTGAAGTCGACGAACTCGATGATTGCCATCTCCGCGCCATCGCCGCGACGCGGTCCGAGCTTGACGATTCGGGTGTAGCCGCCGGGACGATCGGCGAAGCGGGGGGCGACCGTATCGAAGAGCTTGCTCAGGGCCTCGGGCTCGACGACGCGGGCCGCCTGACGGCGATTGTGGACGCTATCGTCGCGGCCGAGGGTGACGAGCTTCTCCACCAGCGGCCGGAGCTCCTTCGCCTTCACCAGCGTCGTGACGATGCGCTCACGCGTGATGAGCGAAGCGAGCTGGTTGCGGAACAGCGCGGCTCGGTGACCGGAGGTGCGTCCGAGCTTGCGATTGGCCATGCCGTGTCTCATTCGTTACCTCTCTACAAGGGCCTGGGGGCCCGATCTGTTGGCGTCGGCGAATCGCGGATCAGCAGCCGGGCCGACGGCCTTGGTGCCGGCTGCTGATGGGCGGTGTCAGTCCGCCACGTGCGCCTCGCTCCCGCGAGCGGGGAGTTTGCTCATGCCGAACGAAAGACCGAGGCTTGCGAGCACGTCCTTGATCTCATCGAGCGACTTGCGTCCGAAGTTCTTGGTGGACAGCATCTCACGTTCCGTGCGCTGGACGAGATCGCCGAGCGTCCGGATGTTCGCGTTCTTGAGGCAGTTCGCGGAGCGGACCGAAAGATCGAGCTCCTCGATGGGCTTGGAGAGCATCTCCGAGAGCCGGGGATCGACCTCGGGCATGCGGGCCTCTTCCTGCTCCTCGCCCTTGGCCTCGAAGGCGCTGAAGATCCGGAGATGATCGCCGAGCAGGCTGGAGGCCAGGCTGACGGCCTCCTGCGGCGAGACCGCGCCATTGGTCCACACTTCGAGGATGAGGCGGTCGTAGTCGGTCATCTGACCGACGCGAGCGCCCTCGACGTGATAGTTCACGCGGCGAACCGGCGAGTGAATCGAGTCGATCGGGATGTAGCCGAGCGGTAGGTCGGCGTCGGCGTTGCGGTCAGCGTTGACGTAGCCGCGGCCGCGCTTGAGGCGCAACTCGAGCTTGAGCGAGCCCTCTTTTGAGAGCGTCGCGACGTGTGCGCTCTGGTCAAGGATCTCGACGTCGGAGTCAGGATCGATGTCGCGCGCGGTGACCACGCCCGGACCCTTCTTCTCGAGGTAAAGCGTTTTCGGACCCTCGCCATGGAGCTTGAACGGGATCTGCTTGAGATTCAGGACGACGTCGGTCATGTCTTCGACCACGCCGGTGAGGGATGAGAATTCGTGAAGGACGCCTTCAACCCGGACCGCGGTTACCGCCGCACCCTCGATCGAGGACAGCAGAACGCGCCGGAGGGCATTGCCGATGGTTGTGCCGAATCCCCGCTCGAACGGCTGCGCCATGAAGCGGCCGTAGTTCGGAGTGAGGGTTTCGGGATCGTAATCGAGCTTCTTCGGTTTCTGAAAGTCTGACCACAGCATAATGAGCGGCCTCCTCGCCAATTCCGCGGAGACTTGTAAGGAGCAGGATCTCGGGGCAACCGAATCCCGCGCCACACGGCCTCGACGGAGGTCTTATTTCGAGTAGAGTTCGACGATGAGCTGTTCCTGGATCGGGAGGCGGATGTCTTCGCGCTTCGGAAGATCCGTGACCGTTCCCCGGAACTGCTCGGAATTCAGCTCCAGCCAGGGTGGAATGCCACGGCCGCTGGCCGTCTCCACTGCCTGCTTGATCTGATCGTTCTTGCGGCTCTTTTCGCGGACCTGAATCACGTCGCCCTTGCGAACCTGGAACGAGGGGATATTGGTCTTCTTTCCGTTGATCTCGATGTGACCGTGGCGGACGAGTTGGCGGGCCTGGGCCCGCGAGGCTGCAAACCCGAGGGAATAGACGACATTATCGAGCCGGAGCTCGAGCTGGCGGAGAAGGTTCTCGCCGGTGATGCCGGTCTTGCGCTCGGCGCGCTGGAAGTAGAGCCGGAACTGGCTCTCCAGAAGCCCATAGATGCGCTTGACCTTCTGCTTCTCGCGAAGCTGGAGTCCATAGCCGAGCACCTTGGAACGGCGGCGGCCATGCTGGCCCGGCGCATAATTGCGGCGCTCAATGGCGCACTTGTCCTTGAAACAGCGGTCTCCCTTCAGAAACAGCTTCATACCCTCGCGCCGGCATAGCCGGCAGACGGGATCGGAATAACGAGCCACTGTACCTCCTGTCAGTTCGCACCCGTCCCACCATTGGAACGTTGCGTGCACGGCGGCGGCTGCTCGCCGTACCGGGTACCGCACCGGCGCCACACGCGCCGGCAGATTTCATCTCACGAGGCGGCGCCCCCGCACCACACGGCTCCGTCCCGATACGCCGGGGACCGGAGAAGTGACGGGGAGGGAGCTTGGGAGTACTGCAACAACGGTCAGACGCGGCGGCGCTTCGGCGGCCGGCAGCCGTTGTGAGGGATCGGAGTGACGTCCTTGATCGACTTGATGTCCATACCGCTGGCGGCGAGTGCCCGGATGGCGGATTCGCGTCCGGCGCCGGGTCCTTTGACCTTCACGTCCACCGAGCGAACACCATGCTCGGAGGCGATCTGTGCGGCGTTCTGCGCAGCGACCTGCGCGGCAAACGGCGTTCCCTTGCGCGAGCCCTTGAACCCGATGCGCCCCGCGCTCGACCACGCGAGAACGTTGCCCATCGGATCGGAGATCGCGACAATCGTATTGTTGAACGTGGCCGCGATCGACGCGATCGCGTGCGGTACGTTCCTGCGCTCTTTCTTTTTCGTTCCCGCCCGGCGGGCACCTGCTCCGGTGGTCTTGCGTCCAGTGGCCATTGATCGTTCCTTCTAACCCATTAGAACAGTTTCGTAATCCGAGGACCCCGTTTCCGGCGGCCGGCCAGCAGGTTCTCGGTACAAATCCGGGAGCCTGTGTCCGAAAGCCGGACAGTGACCGGCTATTTCTTGGTGGCCTTCTTCTTGCCGGCCACGGCTCCCTTGCGGGGACCCTTGCGCGTCCGGGCGTTCGTGTGCGTGCGCTGCCCGCGAACCGGCAGCCCGCGGCGATGCCGCATGCCGCGGTAGCAGTTGATCTCCATCAAGCGCTTGATGTCGAGACCGACGTCCTTGCGGAGATCGCCCTCGACCTTTCCTTCGTCGGTGATGACCTGGCGGATCTTCCGCACGTCGTCTTCGGTCAGGTCCTTGACCCGCGTGTCCTTGCTGACCGTCGCCTGCGCCAGAATCTTGTTCGATCTGGACCGGCCGATGCCGTAGATGTATGTCAGGCCGATCTCGACCCGCTTGTTCAGTGGAAGATCAACTCCAGCGATACGTGCCATTGATTGCTCCTAGACTCCTGGCTATTGGCTTTCCGGCTGCGAACGGGACCGGATCGATCAACCCGGTCGGATCCGCGAGCCGGACGGCTCTCATCCCTGACGCTGCTTGTGCTTCGGGTTCTCGCAGAGAATCCGGATCACGCCCTGACGGCGGACGATCTTGCACTTGGTACAGATTTTCTTGACCGATGAACGAACTTTCATGACCGTCTCCACTTCGGAATCCGCCGTTTGAGCAGCGGAGCCTCAGCACTCATTTATACCGATAGATGATCCGGCCTCTGGTCAGGTCGTAAGGCGAGAGCTCGACCAGAACCTTGTCTCCGGGAAGGATGCGAATGAAGTGCTTTCGCATCTTGCCGGAGATATGTGCCAGAACCTTGTGTTTGTTCTCCAGCTCGACCTGGAACATCGCGTTCGGAAGCGTTTCCAGGACCGTGGCCGTTACTTCGATTGCTTCTTCTTTCGACATGTTGCTCCACTTCTGCGTTGCTGTGCTCAACTCCCAGGTCTCCCCAAAACCATCGGACCGTTGGCGGTAATGGCGATCGAGTGCTCGAAATGCGCCGCCAGCGTTCCATCGATCGTCCGGGCCGTCCATCCGTCGGCATCGGTCCGGACATCCTGTATCGTCCCATCCGGTCCGGCCTTGGCGACCCGCGACTGCAGCTTCGACCCGACCTCGCAAAGCATCGGCTCGATTGCCAGGACCATCCCCTCCCGAAGCTCGATTCCACGGCCGCGGCGTCCGAAGTTGTGGACCTGCGGCTCCTCGTGCATCCTGCGGCCGATGCCGTGACCGACGAAGCTTCGGATGACGTGGAAGCCGCGGGACTCAGCGTGCTGCTGAACCGCCGCTCCGATGTCTCCGAGGTGCTTGCCCGGCCACATCTCCCCGATCGCGAGATCGAGGCATTCCTTGGTCGTCCGCATCAGCTCCTCGGCGCGCGCCGAGACCTTCCCGACCGCCACCGTGACCGCTCCATCGCCCACGAATCCGTCCAGAATCGCGCCGAAGTCGAGACCGAGGATGTCCCCGTTCTGCAGCTTCGTCCGGCTCGGGATGCCATGAACGATCACGTCGTTCACCGAGGCACAGACCACCGCTGGATACGGAGGAAGCCCCATCGGCGCGTATCCCTTGAAAGGCGATTTCGCGCCGCGCTTGGCGAGCTCCTCTTCCGCAACAGCGTTGATCTGGGCCGTCGTGACCCCCGGCTTTGCCATCGTCCGCATGATCTCGAGGATTTCCAGCACGACCCGGTTGGCCCGGTCCATGACCTCGATCTCTTCGCGCGACTTCAGGATCGGACCCTTCATCACGGCTTATTGGAGAGACTTCTCAATACGTTCAAAGACCTCATCGACGGGCCCGAGCCCGTCGACCTCGTGCAGAATATGTTTCGCCTTGTAGAACGCAGCCACAGGCACGGTCTGCCGATGGAACGCCTCGAGGCGCTTGCGCACGGCCGTCTCCGTGTCGTCCGCGCGCGTAACGAGCACCGCACCGCAACGGTCGCATACGCCGGCGACCGCGGGGGGCGAATTCTCGAGATGATAAATGGCACCGCACTGGCCGCACGAACGGCGAAGAGCGATCCTCTTCACGATTGTCTCGTCCGGGACCAGTAGCTGAAGAACGCTGAGCCCCTCCCCACCATTCCCGGCAACAAAGGCGTCCAGTTTTTCGGCCTGGACCAGCGTCCGCGGGAAGCCGTCGAGAATGAAGCCTGCCGCGGCGTCGGGCTTCTTCAGCCGGTCCGCGAGCATTCCGATGATCATCTCGTCCGGCACCAGCGCCCCCGACGCCATGATCGGCGCCGCCTGCCGGCCGAGCTCGGTTCCCTCAGTGATGGCGTCGCGAAGCATGTCGCCCGTCGAGACGTGCGGAATCCCGAAGCGGCCCGCCAGCCGTTTGGCCTGCGTCCCTTTGCCGCTGCCGGGCGGTCCGATGAAGATCAGTCTCAACCTCTCCTCCGCGCGCTGCTCAACCTCGGCGTCCTCGGATACGGCCGCGTTTCATGAAGCCGTCATAGTGCCGCATGACCAACTGCGACTCGATCTGCTGGATCGTATCCATGGCCACACCGACCACGATCAGCAGCGACGTGCCGCCGAAGTAGAACTGGAATCCCATGCCTTCCGTGATCCATAGAGGAAGAGCCCGGTCCAGCACGGGGCCAATGCCGAACGGCAATTGATTGACGTGCACGCCGGCGATCAGGAACTCGGGGAGGATGCAGACCGCGGCCAGGTAGATCGAGCCGACCGCCGTGATCCGCGTCAGCACCTTGTCGATGTAGTCCGAGGTCTTCTTCCCAGGCCTGATTCCGGGAATGAAGCCGCCGTACTTCCGCATGTTGTCGGCGGTGTCGACCGGGTTGAAGACGATCGACGTGTAGAAGTACCCGAAGAAGATGATGCCGATGATCTGCAGCAGATAGTAGACAGGCTCGCCGATCCCGATCTGCTTCGAGATGGCCTGAGCCCACGGCGCCTTGATCATGTTGGCAAGGGTCTGCGGCACGACCAGGATCGACGACGCGAAGATGACCGGGATGACGCCCGCCGTGTTCACGCGAAGCGGCAGATACGTATTCGCGCCGCCATAGACCTTACGGCCCACCACGCGCTTGGCATACTGCACCGGGATCCGGCGCTGGGCCCGCTCCATGAAGACGACGAAGGCCACGACCAGCACCATGAAGACGACCAGCGCCAGAACCGCGAACAGGTTGTGCTGGCCGTTGCGGATGTCGTCGATGGTGGTGATGACGGCATGCGGAAGGTTGACCACGATGCCGGCGAAGATGATCAGGGAGATGCCGTTGCCGATGCCTCGCTCCGAGATCTGCTCGCCGAGCCACATGATGAAGGCCGTCCCGGTGGTCAGCGTCAGGATGGTCATGATCGGAAAGCCGACACCCCAGAGGGCATCCTGGACCTGCACCGGAACGAGCGGCGCGCCGCCAGGCGCATTCTGGGCCTTGAGCCAGAAGGCGACGCCGAGCGACTGCACGATCGAGAGGGCGATGGTGCCGTAGCGGGTGTACTGGTTGATCTTCCGACGGCCCATCTCTCCTTCCTTCGAGAGTTTCTCCAGGTACGGCCAGACGACCGTCAGGAGCTGAAGGATGATGGACGCCGAGATGTACGGCATGATCCCGAGGGCGAAGACCGACAGCCTGCGGAGAGCACCGCCCGAGAAGAGGTCGAGAAACCCGAAGACGCCGCCCGTCATGGCCTTGAAGAACTCCGCTAGCGCGACCGGGTCGACGCCGGGGGTCGGGATGTGCGAGCCCAGGCGATAGACCCCGAGCAAGGCAAACGTGAAGAGGATCCGTTTGCGGAGATCGGGAATGGCGAAGATGTTGCGGAAAGTCTCGATGAGGTTCAAGTTACTGAATCTCCTGGCATGTGCCGCCTGCCGCTTCGATTTTCTTTCTGGCTGACTCCGAGAACTTCGCCGCGTGAACGGTGAGGCTCTTGGTCAGCTCCCCGTTGCCGAGCACTTTGATTCCGTCGTTGCTTCCCTTGACCAGACCGGCGCGGCGAAGCGTCGCTTCGTCGACCGAGGCTCCGCTGTCGAAGCGCTCGAGGTCCGCCAGGTTCACAACGGCGTATTCCTTCTTGAAGATGTTCGTAAAGCCGCGCTTCGGAAGGCGCCTGTGCAGGGGCATCTGGCCGCCCTCGAAGCCGAGCATCCGGCTGAAGCCCGAGCGCGACTTCTGGCCCTTCTCGCCGCGGCCGGACGTCTTGCCGTGGCCCGAGCCGGGACCGCGGCCGACGCGCTTCTTCGCGTGGCGCGAGCCTTTTTTCGGTTTCAGATTGTTCAGTTCCATGTCTCTATCCCTCGACGGTTGTCCGTTCTCGTGACTACTGGTCGACGATCTGGACCAGGTGGGGAATCTTCGCGACCATGCCGCGAATCTCCTTGGTGTCCACGCGCTCCGCGACCCTGTGCATCCGGCCGAGGCCGAGAGCCTTGAGGGTCTCGCGCATCTCGACCGGGCAACCGATGCCGCTGCCGATCTGACGGATTCGGATCTTCTTCGTGTCCGCGCTCATACTATGCCTCCGCCTCCGGCGCGTTTTCCTCGTCGTGTCCGCGCAGCTCCTTGTACTGAGCTTCGCTGCGAAGATTCTTGAGAGCCTCGAACGTCGCCTTGACGACATTGTGAGGATTCGCGGTACCGAGCGACTTCGTGAGGATGTTCTGGATGCCCGCCGACTCGAGGATCGCGCGAACCGGGCCGCCGGCGATGACGCCTGTACCTTCCGAGGCCGGCTTGAGCAGAACCTTGCCGGCGCCATAGTGACCGATGATGGCGTGCGGAATGGTCGTGCCGCTCATCGAGACCGGAATCATGTTCTTCTTCGCGATCTCAATGCCCTTCTTGATCGCGGCGGGCACTTCCTTCGCCTTCCCCGATCCGAATCCGACGTGTCCGTGACCGTCGCCGACAACCACCAGGGCGCTGAAGCTGAAGTTCTTGCCGCCCTTGACGACCTTGGTGACGCGGTTGATGTGGACGACCTTGTCGATCATCCCGCTCTCGGATCTATCTCTGTCGCTCTCGCGGCGATCGCCGCGCGGTGAGCCCTGTCCTGGACGATGCACTCTATCCTCCGATGTTCCCGTGGACGAACCTTAGAATTCCAAGCCGTTCTGACGCGCGGAATCCGCGAGCGCCTTGACGTTGCCGTGGTAGAGGTAGCCGCCGCGGTCGAACACGACCCGGCTGACGCCCTTCTCCTTCAAGCGGCGGGCGATGAGCGCGCCGACGGCCTTGGCCGCCGCTGCGTTGGCCGCCGCTTTCGCGCCATAGTCTTTGTCCCGTGTGGACGCCGAGACGATCGTCCGCCCGGCCGCGTCATCGATCACCTGCACGTAGATGTGCTTGAGGCTCTTGTACACGGCGAGACGCGGGCGCTCGGCGGTCCCGGTGACTTTCGTCCGAATCCGCTTGCGGATCCGGTCTCTTGCTTCGACTCTCTGTCTTGCGCGATCCATGGTTTCAATCCTCGTGCCGAGGTGGATACCCGGCTTTTCGAAATTTGACAATTGCGAGAGAAACTAAAGCGCTCAGCAGCGCAGCTCTCTCTCAATTTTCAATTTTCAATTTCGCAATTTTCAGTTCCCACTACTTACCAGCGGCCTTCCCGGCCTTCCGGCGAATCACTTCGTTGGAGTACTTGATGCCTTTTCCCTTGTACGGATCCGGCTCGCGAAGTGCGCGAATCTCCGAGGCCGTCTGCCCCACCTGCTGGCGATCGATCCCGGTCACGACCACATGGCCACTCTTGGCGTCGACCGTCACGTCGATGCCGGTCGGAATCGGGAAGCGGATGGGATGCGAGTAACCGAGCTGGAAGACGATCTCCCGGCCCTTGACCTCGGCCCTGTAACCGACGCCGACGATATCCAGCTCCTTCTTGAATCCTTCGCTGACGCCGCGGACGTTGTTGGCCACGAGCGCGCGCATCAGACCGTGGAACGCGCGGGACTTGCCCTCATCGTCCTTGCGGGCAAAACGAACGACGTTTCCCTCGATCTCAACCGTGATGCCTGCCACTAAAGGCGTCCTCAAGCTCCCTTTGGGGCCCTTGATCACGACGGCACCGCCTTCGCTCTTGGCCTCTACGCCTTTCGGCAGAGGAATCTCTTTCTTACCAATTCGCGACATCGATCTCTCCTTACCAAACCTGGCAGAGCACTTCGCCGCCGACGCCGCTCTTGATGGCGTCGGAGCCCGACAGCACGCCCTTGGAGGTCGAGACAATCGCCAGGCCGAGGCCGCCGAGCACGCGCGGAATCTCCTGCTTGTTCCGATACACGCGGCGTCCGGGACGGGAAATGCGCTCGATCCCGTGAATCACGGGCTCGCCGTCGTCCGAGTACCGAAGGTAGATCCGGAGCACGGACTGGGGCTTTTCTTCCACCAGCTTGAAATTGGTGATAAATCCTTCGCTCTTGAGAATCTTCGCGATCTCGACCTTGAGCTTCGACGTCGGAAGCTCCACACGATCGTGCCGCGCCTGGATTCCGTTGCGGATTCTGGTGAGCATATCCGCGATGGGGTCTGTCATCGACATCTCTCAATACCTCCACCGTTCTGTCGAACGGTCTCGTAGTGCAGTTTCCCGGGCCGTATTGCGATCCGGAGAAGCCCGTCGCCTCTCGCGGTCTCGGATCCGGGACTTACGGGCTACCAGCTCGCTTTCGTAATGCCCGGAATGTATCCGCCGAGCGAAAGCTGCCTGAAGCAGATGCGGCAGAGCTTGAACTTGCGCAGAAAGCCTCGGGGGCGGCCGCAGACCTTGCAGCGGTTCCGCTTGCGCGTCGAGAACTTCGGCTTTCGTTCAGCCTTGACCATCATTGCGATTCTTGCCATGTGCTCTTTCCTCTGGGCATTGCCGCCACCGCGGCGCAGCCCTCGTTATCTCGCGCCGAACGGCATCCCCAGCTCGCGCAGAAGCGTGCGCGCCTGCTCGTCGTTCCTGGCGTTGGTGACGATCGTGATGTTCATCCCCTTCGACTTGTCGACCTTGGCCACGTCGATCTCCGGAAAAATCAGGTGATCCCGGATTCCAAGCGTGTAATTGCCGCGGCCGTCGAACGATCGCGCCGGCACGCCGCGAAAATCGCGGACGCGCGGAAGCGCGATGTTGATCAACCGATCCAGAAACTCGTACATCTTGTCGCCGCGAAGGGTGACCATCGTGCCGATGGGAACACCTTCGCGCAGCTTGAAGCTGGCGATCGACTTCTTGGCCTTCGTGATGACCGGCTTCTGGCCGGCGATCTGGGCCAGCTCCTCGGCGGCGTTGTCGAGGACCTTCATATTCGCGATGGCCTCGCCGATGCCCATGTTCAGCACGATCTTCTCGATCTTCGGTACAGCCATGACGTTCTTGATCCCGAACTCGTCCTGGAGCTTCTTCCGCACTTGCGTCTGATACAGTTCCTTGAGTCTTGCTGACATCGCCTTCTGCTTCCTTCCGGGTCCGCTTGTGTAAGACCCCGTAATCGGTGATCAGCCGATCCTACTTTCCGATCTCCGCCTTGCACTTGCGGCAATAGCGCGACACGCCTGCTTCGGTTCTGTGAGATCCGATGCGCGACGGCTCGCTGCAGCTCGGGCAGATCACCTGTAGTTTCGCCAGGCGGATCGGAGCTTCGCGCTCCAGAATGCCGCCCTGCTGGTTCTTCTGTGGATTCGGGCGCGTGTGCTTCTTCGTGAAGTTCACCCGCTCGACGATGGCCGTCCCCTTGGCCGGGAGCACGCGCAGGACCTTCCCCCGCCGTCCGCGATCCTTGCCCGAGAGCACGACCACCGTGTCGTTCCGGCGGACGTGGGACTTTCCGAATACCTCTTCTTTTTGTCTTGGTTTTCCGTACATGACTTCCTCAGCGATCCGGCTTCTTAGATGACTTCGGGGGCGAGCGAGATGATCTTCATGAACTTCCGCTCGCGCAGCTCGCGAGCGACGGGGCCGAACACGCGCGTACCCACAGGCTCGCGGGCATCGTTGATGAGAACGGCCGCGTTATCGTCGAATTTGATGTAGGAGCCGTCACGACGGCGGCTTTCTTTCACAGTGCGGACGATGACCGCCTTGACCACGGCGCCCTTCTTGACGGTACCGTCGGGAGAGGCTTCCTTGACCGACGCCGTGATGACGTCGCCGAGGCGGGCATAACGCCCGGCCGTCGACCCGCCCAGCATCTTGATGCAGGCGATCTTCTTGGCGCCGGTATTATCGGCCACCTGCAGAATCGTTCCCATTTGAATCATGATCGACTCCTTCAGTCCGGCTCCCGGGCTGAGTGCCGAGGACTGAGCGCCGCGACCGGCGATGCTCTGTCCTCGAGACTCGCTCCCGGAAGGCCGGGGTTAGCTCGCTCGTTCGATGATCTCCCGCACGTTCCATCGCTTCCGCTTCGAGAGCGGGCGAGTCTCCTCGATCAGCACGCGGTCGCCGATGTTGCAGGCGCTGTCGGCATGGGCGAGGAACTTGTTCGTGCGCTTGACATACTTCTGGTACATCGGGTGCATCACCAGGCTCTCAACGGCCACGACCACGGTCTTCTGCATCTTGTTCGAGACCACGACGCCCGTCTTGGTGCGCTTGTTCCCGGTGGCCGGCGAGGTCGTGGCCTGCCCGTCCTGCTGCGCCGTTTCTTGATTCGTCATCTGCTTCTCCAGTTTCGTTACGACTCTCAGGCCCGGGCCTTCTCGCCCAGAACGGTCTTGATACGAGCGATCTCGTGTTTGACCTCGCGGATCTTCATCGGGTTCTCCATCCGCCCGGTGGCCCGCTGAAAGCGCAGCTTGAATAGCTGCTCAGTCAGGTCGCGCTCGCGCATGTGGAGCTCATCCACGCTCTTGTCTCTCAATACAGCAGCCTTGACCACCGTCATGAGCCCACCTCCATCATTTCCCGGCTGACAAAGCGGGTCTTGAGCGGGAGCTTGTGGGCCGCAAGGCGAAATGCCTCCTCGGCGATCTCGCGGGTCACGCCCTCCATCTCATAGAGGATGCGCGCCGGCTTGATGACGCATACCCACTCTTCCGGAGCTCCCTTTCCCTTGCCCATACGCGTTTCCAGCGGCTTCTTGGTCACCGGCTTGTCGGGAAAGACGCGGATCCAGATCTTTCCGCCGCGCTTGACGTGGCGGGTCATGGCGATACGGGCGGCCTCGATCTGCCGCGCCGTGATCCAGCCCGGCTCCAGCGCCTGCAAGCCGTAATCTCCAAACGAGATTCTCTGGCCGCGCGTAGCCTGTCCTCGGCGCCGTCCGCGCTGCTGTTTTCTGAACTTCACTTTCTTCGGCATCATCATGATGCATTACCTCTTAGGAATTGAAAATTGAGAAATTGAAAATTGAAAAACCGCGAATACTCTCAATTGGCTCTCTCAATCCTCGTTCTTTCAATTTTCAATTTTCAATTTTCAATTTTCCTCTTACAGCACTCGCCGACGGGACTTCGTCTTCGCCATTTCGCCCTTGTAGATCCAAACCTTCACGCCGATGATCCCGTACGTCGTCTTCGACAGCGCCAGCCCATAATCGATGTCGGCCTTGAGCGTGTGCAGAGGCAGCCGGCCGTCCTGGTACCACTCCGAGCGCGCGATCTCGGCGCCGTTCAGGCGCCCGCCCACCCGCACCTTGATGCCCTTCGCGCCGAAGCGGAAGGCGCTCTCCATCGCTTTCTTCATGGCCCGGCGGAACGTGATGCGGCGCTCGAGCTGGGTGGCGATGTTCTCGGCCACCAATTGCGCGTCGAGCTCAGGGCGCTGAATCTCCTGGATGTTGATGTAGACCTCGCCGTTGACCAGCTTCTGCAGCTCGTCGCGCAGCTTGTCGACCTCGGCGCCCTTGCGGCCGATGATGATCCCGGGCCGCGAGGTGTAGATGTTGATGCGCATCTTGTTCGCCGTGCGCTCGATGTCGATCTCCGAGACTCCGGCGTGGGAGAGGCGCTTCTTCAAATCCTCGCGAAGCTTGAGATCGCGATGCAGCATTTCGGCATATGTCTTGCCGGCGAACCAGCGAGAGTGCCAGGTCTTGTTGAATCCAAGCCGAAATCCGTACGGGTTGACCTTCTGACCCAAGATAGCCTCCGTTATTTCTTGGCCGAGGCGCGATTGCGCGTCTGAGCCTTGCGAGCGTTGACCGCCACTACTTCATCGGACACGTGAACGGTCACATGCGACTGGCGCTTCTGGATACGGTAGGCCCGTCCCATCGGCGCCGGCTGCACGCGCTTCTCGCGCGGCCCCTCATTTACATAGATCTTCGACACCACCAACTCGTCCACATCGGCGCCCGCTTCCTTGTTCTCGGCATTGGCCACGGCCGAGCGCACGAGCTTCTCCAGGTCCTTGGCGCACGATTTCTTCGTGAAGTGGAGGATCTGCAACGCCTCCTCCACCTTCTTTCCACGCACGAGATCGACAACCAGCCGGACCTTCTGCGGCGATGCCTTCAAGAATCTGAGTGTTGCTGTTGCTTCCATCGGTTTCTCCAATATCGATCCGCGACTACTTGGCTGGCGGAGGAGCCGACGTCGGCGCCGATCCGGCGGGCTTCGCCGACTTCTCCACGGCCTTCTTTCCGCTGTGTCCTTTGAACGTGCGCGTCGGTGCGAACTCGCCGAGCTTGTGGCCGACCATGTTCTCGGAGATGTAGACCGGCATGAACTTGCGTCCGTTGTGCACTGCGATCGTGTGGCCGACCATATCCGGCGTGACGGGCGAGCGGCGGGACCAGGGCTTGACGACCTTCTTGTCGCGCTCCCGATTCATCGTCTCGACCTTCGTGCGGAGATGATCGTCGACCCACGGACCCTTCTTGAGCGAGCGTGCCATTATTTCGTTCTCCGCTTGATGATGAACTTCGTCGTCAGCTTGTTC
>DASQGS010000286.1:0-6646 GCA_035632455.1 Thermoanaerobaculia bacterium
GGCCCCGGCGACGCCAACGGCTACGGCTACGCAGGCCGCAGGGCGACGCGCCGGCGACGCCAACGGCGACGAAACTATGGCGTCACATTCGTTCCGGTGTAGGAAGTGCCCGGCGTGCAGGCCACCAACGGCGGACAGACCGGCACGCCGCCCGAGGGCCCAATCTTCTGAGTGCTGCTCGGCCCGGGCGCCGGCGAGCACCCGTTGCCTAGAGAAGTGGCGTCGAAATCCACGCTGTAGCGCCCCTCGGCGAACATCGAGATGATCGCCCAGTTCTGGCTCTGGCGGGCGAAGGAGGTTGGCGGCCTGAATCCGCCGCGAGCCGCGCTATAGATCGGCGCGCCGCTGTTCGATAGGTTCAGGTAGAGCCAGCCGGCGACGTCGCCGCTGGGGGAAGTCATAATCGGAAGGATCGGGATAACGGCAGATTCGTTGAAGTCGGATCCACCCAGCCGTGTCCGCGCTTTCATTGTCTGAGCTTGTTGTCCGCCTCACTGTCGGCCACCACAAGGTCTAATTGCTTTTCGTAACCCATCGGGCGAAGTCACCCTGCAGCATGTGCCAGTCGACGTGCTCCCACGACGGCATCACCATGTAGTTCTCAGCGATGTTCTTCCCGCCGTCAACCAGATGCTTGGCGTGATGCACAACCCAGTTCTTGCCGGACTCCGTTGTAGGAAACGTGAGGTTCAGGTTTCCTGTCTTTTCGCGCCAGAACTTCAACCATTGTGAACGCATGGTCTTGCTGGCGATGCGCGGAGACCTGTCGGCGATCTTTATACCAGCCTTTTCCGCGATGCCAGCGAGCCTGCCACCGGCCTTGCCGAACAGCGGAATTGCCGCAAAGGCAGGATCAAGTCCGCTCATGGACTCGTTGGTTATCATGTCCCGTCCCTGGATCGCGCTCCCTATGCCGATGACCGTTCCGGCAACGGGGACGAAACTGATCGCGAGCGATACGGCTGAATCGAACCGAGACGGCGGCGGTGGTGCAACGACTGGCGTACTGACACCGTCGCTGTTGACCGCGCAGCGCTCCGATTTCGTCGCCGGCAATAGAAAAGGCCGCGAACGTCGCGGCCTTCTACCATCCAATCCGGGCGAAGCGTTTACCAGACCACGCAGCGCTTTTCCTCGGCCCGAACCATGGCATCGCCAATCTTGCAGCCGAAAGCTGTCGCGAACTCGGGCATGTTGGACAGCGTTTCATTCACCCGAAAGCGATCGAGAGGGTGCTCGTTTGAGGTGGCCAGCAGACGCTCGAATTCCGGTCGCATACTTCCAGCCCATCCGTGGGCGAAGCCCAGGAACAGGCGCTGCTGCGGCGTGAATCCGTCGATGATCCGCGCCGGCTTCCCTTCTTGCGACTTCATGTAAGCGGCGTATGCGATCTTGAGGCCCGCCAGATCGGCGATGCTCTCCCCGGAGACCAACTCGCCGTTCTCGTGGACATCGCCGACGACGAGCTCATCGAACTGCGTGGCGATGCACTTGGCGCGGGCCTTGAAATTGACCAGATCGGCATCCGTCCACCAGTTTACCTGGTTGCCATTGGCGTCGAATTTCGCTCCGTTGTTGTCGAAACCATGGGTCAGCTCATGCCCGATCGTGGCGCCGGTAGCGCCGTAATTGTAGGCATCATCGCGATTCGGATCGAAGAACGGAGGCTGCAGAATGCCTGCCGGAAAGACGATCTCGTTCAATGAGGGATTGTAATAGGCGTTCACTGTGGGAGGAGTCATGTCCCATTCGCCGCGATCGACGGGCTTGCCGATCTTATTGATGTCGTGGTCGAGGTCGAATGCCCGAGTGCGCATCGAGTTCCAGGCATAGACGCCGCGATCGACTTTCAGTTTCGTGTAGTCCTGCCACTTGTCTGGATAGCCGATTTTGCGGTTGATTGCTTGAAGTTTGGCGAGGGCCGCCTTTTTCGTAGTGTCGCTCATCCAATCGAGGCCGTCGATATCGGAGTGCAGCGCGGCGGCGAGGTTGTTGACCATTGCCACCATGCGCGCCTTCGCCTCCGGAGGGAAGGCTGTCTTCACATAGACCTGGCCCAACGCTTCGCCGAGAGCCCCGTCGGTGGCGGCCACGCAGCGCTTCCAGCGCGGCAATTGCTCGGTGGTACCGCGGAGCTTCGTGCTGTAGAACGCGAAGTTCGCGTCGACGTACGCTTTCGGCAGAGCCGGTGTCATGGCGGCGATGAGGCTATAGCGAAGGAGGTTCTTCCAGTCGGCGAGCGCCACCGCCGAGAGATCCTTGTCCACCTCCTTGAAGAAGTCCGGCGTGTTGACATTGACATCGGCGGAGGCCGCGACGCCCATGGCCTTGTAGTAGAGCGCCCAATCGAATACCGGCGTCTCTTTCGAGGCCTGTTCCAGGGTTTTTCGATGATAGGTGCGGTCGGGGTTGCGGCGATCAGTGCGGTTCATCGCGGCCGAAGCCAGCATGGTCTCGAGAGCGAGCTGCGCATTCGCCTCGGCGACGGCCGTGGCATGGTCGTCGCCCGACAGCTCGAAGATCTTTTGGACGTATGCCTTGTACGCTTCCCGGATGTCTTTCGACTTCGGGTCGTTCTTCGAGTAGTACTCGGGCTCGGGCATCCCCATGCCTCCCTGCGCCGCGGAGGCGATGACTTCGGTACTGTTTTTCCGATCCTGCTCGGAGCCGAAGAGGAACAGTGTGTAGAAACCGAGCTTGTGGAGGCGGGCAATCTCCTGCTGCAGGGAGGCGACGTCTTTGATTGCCTTGATGCGATCGAGCTCGGGATCGAGAGGCTTCAGGCCTGCCGCTTCGATCGCCGCTTCGTCCATGCAGCTCGCGTAATAGTCGCCGATCTTCTGTTCGTTCGAGCCGGGAGCAGCGCTCCTGTTCTTCGCGGCGCTCTCAAGAATCGTGCGGAGCTGTTCGCGGTTCCGGTCGAGGAGCTGATATGTCGCGCCCCCCGCCGGATAGGCAGCCGGAATGGGGTTCTTCTTCACCCAGCCGCCGTTTGCGTATTGATTGAAATCGACGCACGCCTTGGCGGTGGCGTCGAGATCGGTCCTGTCGAACGGCGCCTGCGTCTGTTGTGCGGCCTGCTGGCTCCCTGCATCCGGTGAATCGGCCGCCATCAGGACTGCGGCGAGCGACAGCGCAAGAGCGCCGGCTGCGATCTTCGAAACACTCATATGCTCATCTCCCTCGTGTTTGTTCTGAAACTCCGGGCACCCGCGGTGCCAAATGTTGATGGCGTGCCTTCTGATGAGATGGAGCGCTTCGCTCACGGCGGCGTTGCTTCGCTCAGATGCAGGCCAGCCTCGCGCGCCGGCACAGAGTAGATATTCGACAGCCCGTTCTGAATCCGGTGCCATGCGCCGTCGAAATCGTCGAAGGTCATGGCCCGTGTCACCGGAACCACGAATGGACTCCGCTCGCTGCTGAAGTACAGCGTCTTTCCGTCTCTCGAGAGCACGGGGTACGACTCAGTGGCCACGCTGTTGACCGGCTCCGGAAGTCTCCGCGCGGGTGTCCACGCGCCATCCTTCCATTCAGATGCGTAGAGATCGCCGCGTGCATAGGGATTTCCTCCGCCGAGTTTCATGTCCGGCCTTCCGATGGCGGAGAAGAGAAGAAGGCGTTGATCGGGCGAGATGAAGGGCGTCAGTTCGGCGGCCTCGCTGTTGATCTCCGGACCGAGGTTCTCCGGCTCCTGGTAGCGCCCGCCGGCCAGCTTGGAGCGATAAAGGTCATAGCTGCCGCGGCCGCCCTGGCGATCCGACGCGAAGTACAGCGTCCCATCGGCGGCGACGCTCGGAGAGACTTCACTGCGTTCGCTGTTGACCGGTGCGCCGACGTTATGCGGCTCGCTCCATCCGTCTTCCGTGCGCTCCACATACCAGAGGTCGGCGTCCTCACGCGCGGCTCCGTTGACAGGGCGGTTGGAGCTGAAGAAGAGACGCTTCCCGTCCGGCGACATCGCCGGGCCGGCATCGAAATCACGGCCGGAAAACGGGGCCACGACCGGTTTCTGCCAGGTGTCGCCGATGCGGTGAGAAACGCAGATCGCCGAAAGCGGCAGGCTGGTCGTGGTCGGAGTGCGGACGACGAAGTAGAAGTCGCGGCCGTCGGGGGAAAATGTGCCGCCCATCTCCGCGAGCGCTGCGGTGGAGATCACGTTCGGCGCGAAGAGATGCGGCCCCCTGTCACCTTCCTTGCGACTCGGATCGCGTTGCGCTCCGTGCACCGCGTGATGAGCGGTCTCCTTTGCGAGAGGCACCGCGGCGCCGTGGATGGGAAGGTCCGGCAGCCCGAGCTCGCCGAGCGGAATGCGGTAGATGTTCCCCAGGCCGCTGTCGATACCGGCCGCGCCGCTTGCCAGCATGTCGTAAGTCGCCGCGACGCCTTGCAATTGCGCCGGGATTCCCCGCTCGCTCGTGAAGATCAGGTCCTTCCCATCGGGGGAGAACCGCGGGCTGTACTCGCGCGCTCCGGTGTTGACGGCGGCGAGCGGCTCCGGCGCGGACCACACGCCGTTGTTGTTGCGGCTTATGAAGAGATCGGAGTCGCCTGGTGCGGAGCGTCCGAAGCTGCCGATAATGAGGAAGCTTTGATCGGGAGCGATGAGAGCATCCAGCGAGGCGGCTCCCTTGGCGTTGACCGGCTCCCCGAGGTTCTCGGCCACCGGGTACTTGCCACCGGCCCGTTTGACTCGATAAACGTCCGCACCGCCGATCGAGCCTTTGCGCTCGGATGCCACGTAGATCGTGCCATCGGATGCCTCGGAGGCGAAGTACTCGTTCTCGTCGCTGTTCACCGCGCCATCCATGTGCCGCGCGATGTTCGGGCGCGGTCCGGCGAGGTCGACGACCCATACGTCGAAGTTCGGCTTCTTTTGCCCAGGCCACGGCCGATCCGACACGAAGTAGAGCCGGTGACCGTCCGGCGATAGAACCGGATCCGAGTCGCGCCAGCGCCCGGAAAACGGCGCGATCTCCGGCCGCGACCATTGCCCGTGGCGAAGGTGAGAGACGCAGATGACATAGAAGTAGCTGCGCGGCACCGAGCGATTGAAGTAGATCGTCTTGCCGTCCGGCGTGATGGCGCCGCCGAACTCGTCGGCGGACGTCGAGAAGACACCGTCGCCCAGTCTTTGCGGAGCAGCCGGCGCGCTCGGGCCGGCGAGAAGGGCGGCGAGAAACACAAAGAAATGGCACGCCAGTCGTTTCATGGTCATTCGTGTACTGATCGCCAAGCTGAAGGGGCCATTCACCCGTCTCCGTGCGCCGGAGTATGGGCAGGCGTGCGCGCTCGCTCTAGAACGAATCTCCCTATCGGGTATCGGATTTCCGGCGGAAGCGTGCCGGGGTCACGCCGAAGGCAAACCGGAAGCGGCGCGTGAGATGCGACTGGTCGGCAAAACCGCTCGCCAGCGCCACCTCGGCCAGCGGAATGTCGGTGTCTCGGAGCAGACCTCGTGCCCGCTCGAGCCGGCGATTCCGGATGAGCTCGACGAACGTCGTGGCGCGGTACCGCCTCAGCGCCGTAGCGAGTTGGCGCGGCGTCACTCGCAGCAGCGACGCCGCATCCGTCAGCGACAGATGCGTGTCGAGCCGATCGTCTACGAGCTGGACGAAGTCGTCCAGCCAGGCCGGCGCCTTGGGCTGCCGGCCTCGGGTCTGCTGCTCCAGGAGCCGCATGCCTCGGGCGAGAAGATCGAGAGCCAGAGACTCCGCGAGGATGGACTGTACGACATCATCGGAGCGAAGGACGCGGCTGAGATCGACTGCCACGTCCCGCATCCGACGCTGCGACACGGCAAACGGATCGGGAAGGTCGCCGACGAGCGCGGCCAGCTCCGGGCCCGGGTTGGCGCAGACTTCGATCAGCAGTGCGCGGGCGCCCTCGGCGCTCATCTCGTTCGCGTGCGGCAGTGCCGCTGGATGGAACGAGAATGCGTTGCGCTCGCAGCGCAGCGTGCGCCCGGCGAACGACTCCCCGATCGCGCCGGCGAGCACAAAACTGAAGCGGGCGTGCGCGTGTGCATGAGACGCCAGTCTGGCCCCTGCATGGAACGCGACCTCGAGAACGTGCAGGCCGGCAACGTGGAGCCCGCGCAGGCGCGCCAGCGATGTGGACTTCTGCAGATGCTCGGCGTGACAGTCGCCTCCCGCGCAGATCGCCGTCATGGCCGGTCTCCATCGCGGAACACGGCCGGCGTCACGCCGTGCAACGCCTCGAAGGCCCGGATCAGATGGGAGGCGTCGCAAAAGCCGCAGCGAGCGGCCACGGCCACGACCGAATCGGCCGATCGGCGCAGCTCGCGCGCAGCCGCCTCGACGCGCGTCAGGCGGATCGCACCCGTTACGGTCATGCCGAGCTGCGCGCGAAAAGCCTTTGACAGCCGCGCCTCGGGGACTCCGACGGCGGCGGCGACGTCGGCGGGGCGAAGCGCCTCGCGAGAACGAGCGGCAATCATGTCGCGTGCGGCCAGCAGCCACGGCGGCTTCGCGCCGCTGTCGCGAAAGAGACGGATGGCCCGGCCGAGCAGGTGGAGCACCGCGCTGCGCAGCGCCAGTTTCGCGCCGGCGTCGCGGCTCTGCAGCTCGCGGCGGATCCGTTCGCCGATCGTGGCGTAGTCCGCGATCGTGGCGCAATGGCGCCCGGT
>DASQGS010000287.1:0-1696 GCA_035632455.1 Thermoanaerobaculia bacterium
ACCGAAGAGGAGCGATGGTGCGACCGGCAGCGTTGCTTCAGAACGTCCCAGAATTAGTCGACTCGTTACCTGGGCTTGCGCGATCCCAGTCACTCTGCTCCCGTGTTACGATCGCTATGTGCGTCGTGTATCGAAGCGCCCGGAGGGCGAGAATTCCATTCGTGATGCCGCGGCCATGCAGCGGACGATGAACCGCCTCCGCGGAGTCGGACTCATTCCTCGGGGAGTGTATCGATTCGCGCGGCATGAGGAGGCTGACGAGTGGATGATCAGGACGATCGCGGATACTCACGCGCACCTGAGCTCGAAGACCTTCTCGCCCTCTGCAAAGCGCTGAACGCAGCAGGCGTCAAGTACGTCCTGATCGGTGGTTTTGCCGTCATCCTTCACGGCTTCGTTCGAGCTACAAAAGACATAGACCTTCTGGTCGACGCTTCCACCGAGAACGTCCAGCGGCTGAAGCGCGCGATGGCCGTGCTACCCGACAACGCTATCGCACTCATCGCGGACGACGAGGTCGAGAAGTATGAGGTCGTCAGAATCGCGGACGAAATCGTCGTCGATCTATTGAAGTCGGCCTGCGGCGTCAACTACGCAAGGGCGGCTGAAGGCGGGATCGAGATCAAGACTGTCGACGGCGTGCCGATTCCGGTCGGTCGTAAGGAGCTGTTGATCGAGACGAAGCAAACAGTCCGCCCCAGCGACGCGGCCGACGTTCAATTCTTGCGGTTGCGACTTGCTGCGGAGCTCGATCGGTAGCCTCCGAGTCACCCCTGAGGGAGTGCCGTCCTATCGATCTCAGGCAGTTGGCGTAAGGTGGCGTTTCCTTCCGCACCGCCAATCAGGCATGATGTAATGCCGTCGTAATTGGAGGCCTCCGGTGCGGGCAGCGTTCCTGGCGGTATCGCTCTTCCTCGTCTCATTGCCCGGGCGCGGTGCGATCACGGGAACGGTCATCGGGAGCGACGGACGCGCGCTCGGCGGGGCGAGAGTGGCGGCGTTCGCGCTCGAGACAGCAGACGAGCAGCGAGCGCGTTGGGTCGCTTCCGATCCCGTTCGCAAACCGCTTGTCACGGCCGTCAGCGACAACAACGGGAGCTTCTCCATCGACCCGAAGGTTCCCGTCGCCGATCTTCGCATCGAGATCGCCGGGCAGCCCGCGGTGGGCGTGCGTGCGGCGGCAGACGAAGACGCCGGGGTCCTGCAGGTACCGGCGCTGCCCTTGGTCCGAGCTGCGATCACCGCGAATGGCAAGCCGCTGCCGGGGGCGACGGTCATCGTCCGCTCCGACGGCACGGAGAGCGTCGCGACCACCGACGCGCGCGGTCAGGTTTGGCTGCCCGATCCGAAGCGTATTCCATCGCACCTCCTGGTACGCCATCGCGACTACGCCCCGGTTGAACGGGAGCTGGACGCGGTCAACTCGCGGACCGACATCGCCATGAGCTCGGGCGTTGCGTTGACCGGCTCGGTGGTCGCCTCAGACGGACAGACGCCTGTGGCAAACGCGATCATTCAGATCGACGACCTGACGCTGGCAACGACCGGAGCGGACGGGACGTTCTCCATCCAGCATGCGCCGCTCGGCGGACGCAGGATCGTTGCCCGCGCAGGCGATCGGATCGCGGCGCGCCTTCTGCGGAAGGAGAAGCATCTTTTGCTTCGTCTCGGGCCGGCGGCGACGATCTCCGGCTCG
>DASQGS010000288.1:0-2855 GCA_035632455.1 Thermoanaerobaculia bacterium
TACGCGGGGAAGAAGTTGAACATCCAGCGGAACCGGCGTGAGGACCAGGATTCAGGCATGTGGGCAGGATTCTAATCCGGGGGAGCACAGACAAGAGTGTCTGTGCCACATGGTGTAGGGGGCTAGCGGTTTCCCCTCTCCCCGGCCCTCTCCCCGAACTCCGCGCTGCGTTTTTCGCGCCACCTTACGGACGGGGAGAGGGAGAACATCCGCCGAGACGTTACGCGGATTAGAATCCTGCCCACATGCCTGAATCCTGGTCCTCACGCCGGTTCCGCTGGATGTTCAACCTCTTCCCCGCGTATCGAGGCGTCGGCGCGCGCGTCGAGATGATCTCGTCGGATTTTCGCGAGGTGCGCATCCGCCTGGGGTTGACATGGCGCACGCGCAACTATGTCGGGACGATCTTCGGCGGCAGCCTTTACGGCGCGGTCGATCCTGTCTACATGCTGATGCTGATCCACATCCTCGGGAAGGACTACGTCGTCTGGGACAAGGCCGCGACGATCCGCTTCCTGAAGCCTGGGCGGTCGACGCTGCGCGCAACGTTCCGAATCGGCGAGGAGGAGATTGCCGCGATCCGGGCGCTCACCGCGGATGGTGCGCCGATCGATCGCGTCTACCGGGTCGAGTTGCTCGACGCTGAGGGCGTGCCGCATGTGGCGGTGGAGAAGACGATCTACATTCGGAAGAAGAAATAGGAGCCGGGAGCGTCATCCTGAGCCGCCCATTCGACTCGCTCCGCTCGCTCAGGGCAGGCTACGACGGCGAAGGATCATCTTGGCAGGATCACGGTTCTCGCAAGGAGATCCTTCGCCGCGCTTCGCCCCCATCCGGGGGCTTCGCCGGCTCAGGATGACACGATCCGTGGCAGAATCAGATCGCCGAATCCCTTGTTAGACCCGCGCGACGAAGGAGAATCGAGAGCTTGTCCCCAGATAAGAACCGGAACCCCCACCTGGGAATCGATGGATTCCGCTACGCCGACCTTTACGATCACCAACGCCTTGCCGACCTGTCGTTCGCGTTCGACCGCTTCGTCGGACAGCGCGACGTCGCGCTTTTTCCTCGCTTTGATGCTTACCGCGCAGCGGTTCAAGGCGGCGTACAACACGGTGGCCTGAACCCGCCCGATGAGTCGGAGCTGCTGATTGCGGTGAGCCGGTGCCTCGGTGCGTACCTCGCGCAGATGTTTCAGGTCGAGGCCGAGGCGAGCGTTCTTCGAGCGCGTGCCGAGCGTGACGCCGAGGTCGTGCGGTTCAAGAAGGAATTCGTCGCCAAGCGCGTGACGAAGGTGCAGGCCGTGACTGTGGATGCGGATCGCCTGGCGACGCTCGACAAAGCCGCCGAGGCCATCGTCCGTGTCGCTGGCGGCGAAGTGCCGGAGCGCGATGCCGAGCATGCGCTGGCGGTCGCCGTCAACCGCCTCGGCGATCTCGAGAAGGAGTACCCGCGTAACCTCACGGCGGCGAAGCCGCTGGCTCCATCCGCGGCGGCTCGGGCCACGTTCGGCGAGATCCTCGAACGACTCCGAGGCGAGCGCGACGCCGTGGCGATCCTCGGCGATACGTTGTCCGAGGACGACAGCGCGACGGCAGAGGCCGCCGCGCTGCACGCCATCAGCGACCTGCTGATCGAATGGACGGCAGGCCGGTGGAAGCAGCCGAAGGGCGTGTGGAACTTCAAGGATTGGACGTCGTTCCGCCTGCCGCATCCGCTCGTGTTCGATCATCTCGTTCACACAGTGCCGGTCGACGAGATTCATGTAGCCGGTGAGCCGGAGCACCTGCGGCGGCGCGATGGATTCGCGCTCACCGATCCGCGCTACACGCCGCGCCAGGTCGCCGACGAGGCCAACTACTGCATCTTCTGCCACGAGCGAAAGAAGGACTCCTGCGCGCATGGCTTCCAGGAGAAAGACGGCAAGTTCAAGGTCAATCCGATCGGCCTGCCGCTCGAGGGCTGCCCGCTGGACGAGAAGATCGGCGAGATGAACGCGCTGTGTGCCGAGGGCGACTCCATTGCCGCGCTGGCGATGGTCATGATCGACAACCCGATGTGCCCTGGCACCGGCCATCGCATCTGCAACGACTGCATGCGCTCCTGCATCTTTCAGAAGCAGGACCCGGTCAACATTCCGCAGGTCGAGACGGGTGTGCTCACGGACGTGCTGTTCCTGCCGTGGGGCTTCGAGATCTACTCGCTGCTCACGCGATGGAATCCGCTCGACGCGCGCCGGCCGATGGCGCTCTCGTACAACGGCAAGAACGTGCTGGTCGTCGGCCTCGGACCGGCGGGTTACACGCTGGCCCACTATCTGGCGAACGAGGGCTTCGGAGTCGTCGGTATCGACGGCTTGAAGATCGAGCCGCTGCCGGCGGCATGGATCGGCGACGAGCACACGCCGCCCGAGCCGATCCGCGATTTTCGCCAGCTTTGGGATCCGCTCGACGATCGCATCCTCGCCGGTTTCGGCGGTGTCTCGGAGTACGGCATCACCGTCCGTTGGGACAAGAACTTCCTGAAAGTCATCCGCATCGCCCTGGAGCGCAAACGCAATGTTCGCTTCTACGGCGGCGTGCGCTTCGGCGGAACGCTGTGCATCGACGACGTCTTCGACGAGCTCGCGTTCGACCACATCGCCATCGCCGCGGGCGCCGGCACTCCAACGATCGTGAAGATGAAAAACAATCTCCTCCGGGGCATGCGCATGGCCTCGGACTTCCTGATGGCCTTGCAGCTCACCGGCGCGTACAAGAAAAACTCCATGGCCAACCTGCAAGTGCGGCTGCCGGCGGTGGTCATCGGCGGCGGCCTGACCGCGATCGACACGGCCACGGAGCTCTTCGCGTATT
>DASQGS010000289.1:0-2554 GCA_035632455.1 Thermoanaerobaculia bacterium
GCGCCGCGACCCTGAAGAACGAGGACGAGCACATCGCCGTATGCTCCTTCGTGCTCCGTTCCGGCGACTCGATCAAGCGGATCGCCCGAGTCATCGGCACGACCACGGCCACGATCCTGGCCATGAACAACCTGCATTCCGCCGGCCGAGTGGGCGAAGGGGATGCCATCTACCTGCCCGTGCGCGCCCGACAACTTGGAGCGCTTCTCTCGCACAGCAGCCATGACGACATCTTCTATGCCGTCCGTAAGGGCGATACGCTCTTTTCGATCGCGAAGAAACACAACCTGACCGTCGCGGAGCTCCTCGATCTGAACGATCTCAACCGCGGTCACAAGCTGCACAAGGGCGAGAAGCTGCGCGTCTCGATGCCGCGGGCGCTGACCGCGGGCGGGATGTGATTCATCCATAACCGAACGTCCAGATGACTCGTGTAGGGATTACCGGCATCGGGGTCGTTGCGCCCGGCGCGGTTGGAATCGACGCGTTCCGGGCGCAGCTCGCGGGAGGGAAGACTGCAATCTCGGACGTCGATCGCTTCGACACCTCCGCCTTCAGCTCGCACAAGGCTGCCATCGTTCGCGACTTCAAGGTGCGCGACTTCATCCCTCCGATGAAAGTGCGCCGGATGAACGTGCTGTCGCGTTATGCCGTGGCCGCCGCCCATCTCGCTCTGCGGGACTCGGGACTCGAGCCCACGGCCCTCGGCGAGACCGGCGTCGCGCTCGGCACGGCATTCGGTCCGGTGCAGACCTCGGTCGACTACATGCAGGAATACGTCGAGAAGGGCGCCGCGCTCGCCCCGCCACAGCTCTTCGCGGAGTCCGTGGCCAATGCTCCAGGCAGCCATATCGCCATCGAGAACGGTTTTCGCGGATTCAACGTCACAGTCACGCAGCGTGAATCGTCAGCACTGTCGGCGGCGATGTACGCGGCTTCGCAGATCGTGAAGGGAACGGTGCGCACGGCCATGATCGGCGGCGTCGAGGAGCTGAACGAGATGATCTTCAGCGTTCTGGATCGCCTCGGCGCGCTCGGGCATGCGAACGGCGCGGTGATCGAGGGCGCTCGACCCTTCGACAGGCGCCGCAATGGCATGATCCTCGGCGAAGGAAGCGCGATCCTCCTGGCACAGGCAAATGCGGAGGATGCGTATGGCTACCTCTCGGGATTCGGCATCGCGCGCGACACGACCGCCTCGCTCTCCGACTGGGGCGACGACCATGAAGCGGTGGCAACGGCCATGGGAGCCGCGATCGACGACGCGTCCGTGACCCCTGACGAGATCGACGCCGTCTACGCCTCGGCCAATTCGACGCGTCGCGCGGACCGTCTGGAATACCTGGCCTTGCAGGCATTCTTCGGCGCGCGCATTCCACCGGTGGTGGCCACGAAGGGTTACTTCGGCGAATACGCGGCGGGCGGCGGACTCCAGATCGTCGCCGCCCTGCTGGCGATCCGCGACCAGAAGCTCCACGCCTCAGCGGGCTACGAATCGGGTGACCCTGACATGCGGTTCGACCTGGAGCGCCACGGACGTCCGGCCGAGCTGCGACATGTCCTCGTCAACTCCCTTTCCGCGGGCGGAGGGGTCGTCTGCGCCGTCCTCTCGCGGGAGGCGGCATGACCGGACCGGCCGGCTCCACGCCGGAATCGATCCGAGAGAAGACGCTGGCTCTGATTCCGGCGCTGAACGCGGCGCGAACCATCGAGCCGGTGATCCTGGCGGCGAGGAACGAGCTCCAGCACGTGGTCGTGATCGACGACGGGTCGTCCGACGACACGGCGGCGGTGGCCGGACGTGCCGGCGCCACGGTCCTCCGCCATCCGCGGAACCGCGGCAAAGGGGGCGCTCTCAAGACCGGTTTCCAGTATGTGGTGGAGAACGGCTTCGACGCCGCGATCACACTTGATGCCGATGGACAGCACCTGCCGCGGGAGATCCCGAAGTTCCTGACCGCCCGTCGCGACAGCGGCGCCGACCTGATCATCGGCGGCCGGGCGCACCTCTTCGAGAAGATGCTTCCCCGGCGTCGCTTCGCGAACCGGTTGTCGGCGGCAATCATCTCCTGGGCCGCGCGAACCGAGATCACCGATTCGCAGAGCGGGTTTCGCTACTACTCGGCGCGGCTGCTGCGCGAGATCCGGCTCCGTTCCGAAGGATTCGATCTCGAGAGCGAAGTCATCATCCGGGCCGGCGTCCGCGGTTTCCCGGTGATCACGATTCCCATCGATCTCGGATTCGTCGACGGCCTTGCCACGAGCCACTACAAACCCCTGGCCGACTCCCTGCGCATCGCCTGGACCGGGATACGGGCGCGGTTCATCTGGAGGTGACGGCGATGGTGGACTGTGCCCGGGAGTGCATAGCGAAGCGCCGAATCGTGGCAGCGGGACTGGTCTTCCCGCGCACCACCTCCAAGCGTTCGCGCGACCGAATCGTGCGCGCTCGACGCAAGTCACCTGATGGAGCAGAATCGCGATCTGACGACGGCACCGACCAAGTGACGTTGGTTGCCCGTTGCCGGTCGTGCGTCGAAGCTGCTCTTGCGGA
>DASQGS010000290.1:0-1874 GCA_035632455.1 Thermoanaerobaculia bacterium
ACTGAGCTTCGCAGAATGAATGCAACGCAACTCTGGAAGACGCAGTGCAGCGCTGGTCCCCTCGCCCCGCCGCCAAATGCGAACGAGTTGAACGGATCGAAATCAGCGGGGCGAGGGGATGCAGGGGAGTGGGGAACGCGAAACCGCTGAGTTTCTTGAGAATTTTGGTATTTTCGTGCCCCACTCCCCTTCATCCTCCCCTTCATCCCCTCGCCCCGCCGACTTCACTTCGTCCGGATCGTTCGTTGCAAGCGGGGCGAGGGGACCAGCGGCTGTTCTCGTTCTGAGCTCGACGCTCGTTGCATTCATTCTGCGAAGCTCAGTAGATGTCGCGCCTCCGGCGCTCCGATCGTGGCCTTCCTACTTCGCCTTCCTCTTCGTCGCCTTCTGGATCAGCGCTTTCGATTTCGCGTCCGTGGCCATCGACGAAACGGCCGTGGCCTGGTTGGGCGTCAGCGTCGCCCCTTTGGCCACGAGCAGTTCGGCCGCGTCCACGTGCTTCATCATCAACGCCATCATCAGCGGCGTCGTGCCGCTGCCGTTCACGACTTTCGGATCGGCGCCGGCCTTGACCAGGCGTCCCACGACTCCCGCGCCGCAATACTGCGCCGCGCTCATCAGCGGCGTGTTCTTGTTGTCGTCCCTCCGCTTCACGTCCGCGCCGGCCGCGAGAAGCAGGTCGACGCTCTTGAGCAGCCCGGCGCTCTCGCCGCCTCGCGCGCATCCCAGGATCGCGCTGTCGAGTGCCGTTTCGCCCGCCGCGCCAGCCTTCGCGTCCACTCCGGCCGCGAGCAGCGCCGCGACCTCCTCGGCATTCCCTTCACCGGCCGACCGCTTCAGCTGATCGAGCGACACGCCGACGTCGTGCGACTTCAGAAACGCGATCGCCTCCTGCTCCTTCGCCGGATCGGTGGTCTTGATGACGCTGACCTTGCTCTCTTCAGGCATCGACCGGATGTAGTTCTGCAGGATCTCGCCCCGCGATTTCACGTAGTCGTCGGAGTCCTTGAGGGCCATGTCGGCGGCCTTCTGCAGGACCGATTTCGACGCGCCGAGGTTGCGCAGGCCGGTGATGGCGTCGCCGCGCAGGAACGTCGAGTTCTTTGGATTGGACGCGAGGTCCATCAGGATCGGCGTGGCCTGCTCGAGGATGTACCGCTTGACGGCCACGGGGCTGCTGCCGGCGCCTTCACCGAGGTCGACGATGGCGTCGACGAGACTGCGCTGGTCCTCGTCATCCTTCGAGGTGCGGAGCATGTCGATGAGCGGAGCGATGTCGCGCTCCGGAACGACCTTGCCCGATTCGACCGCCGCCTTCGCCGCGTCGACCCGCCTGCTGACCTCCTCGTAGTTGTCCGCCCGCACAACGGGAATGCACAGAGCGATGGCCATGAGGGCGACGAGGGTTCTGCGTCTCAGCTGCACGTTGACCTCCTCGATTGTTGGGGAGCAGTAAGGGTACACCGGGTCGATGCACGCAGTCTTGTTCCCTGGGCTGGAGCGCTCGCGGACCCTCGCGGCATAGACTCGGGACGGCCATGCCGCACGAGTCGACACTCATCGCGACGCTCGCGATCGGATTCGCCCTGGCGATGCTGCTCGGGTTCTTCGCCGTCAAACTGCGGATGCCCGCGCTTGTCGGATATCTCCTGGCCGGCATCGCCATCGGTCCGCATACACGCGGATTCGTTGGCGACGTCGATCTCGCCGGCCAGCTCGCCGAGATCGGTGTCATCCTGCTGATGTTCGGAGTGGGCCTCCACTTCTCGCTCGACGAGCTCGCGTCGGTGCGGCGGCTCGTTGCTGTGGGTGCGGCGATCCAGATCGCCGTCGGGACTGCCGCGGGCTTCGCTCTCGCAACACTCTGGGGATGG
>DASQGS010000291.1:0-12081 GCA_035632455.1 Thermoanaerobaculia bacterium
GAGGGCTTCTCGCTGGCGAGCTTTATGTTGAAGGATCGAAATGTCCAAACTCCAGGTCGGCTGAGCCGCCGCTTTCGTTGACCACAGGCAAAGGAACAGCCCCTCGCGCAAATAGCCCGACCGCTGCCCTTGGCGCGAAAAGCGGCGGCTTTGCCGCCGCAGTCGATAGGGCGAGCTGCCGCACTCCATGCCACTTCGCCGTCCCCTCGATCCAATTCGCTGCAAGTCGGACGACGCCTCCGTTCGCGACGGTGCACACTCTTCCTACATGGAGGAGCACCCGATGAAATCACGAACCTGCACGCTCGTTCTCGCCTGTCTCACCGTTCTGATCTCGACCGCCGCCCTTGCCGCGACGCCGCGCGACTCGATCGTCGTTACCGCCGATTGGCTCGCGAAACATGTCAACGATCCCGACCTGGTGCTGCTGCATGTCGGCGATAAGGCCAGCTACGAGGCCGGGCACATCGCCGGAGCGAGGCTCGTGAGCCCGCTGGACGTCTCGGTGTCGGACGAGAGCCCCAAGGGCTTGATCCTCGAGATGCCGCCAGCCGAGGTTCTGCACAAGGAGCTCGAAGGCCTCGGCATCTCCGACAAGTCGCGGATCATCCTCTACTACGTCAGAGCACTTCAGCCGGCCTCGCGCATCCTGATCACCCTGCAGTACGCGGGCCTCGGCAGCCACGCCTCGATCCTCGACGGCGGGTTGCCCGCTTGGGAGCGCAACAACGGTGCCCTGACCAAAGAGGCGACGCCGGCGCGCACCGGCACGCTCGCGCCCCTCAAGATCCAGCCGCTTATCCTCGATGCCGCCACCGTGCGGTCGCGCATCGGCGCGCCCGGCTACGCCATCGTCGACGGCCGCGCCTCGGTCTACTACGACGGCGTCGAGACCGCAGGCTCCGATACCGAAAGGCACCGCACCGGACACATTCACGGCGCGCTCAGCATCCCATTCACCTCCATCATCGACGACAAGCTGATGATCAAGTCGGATGCCGAGCTGTTGGCGATGTTCACGAAGGCCGGCGTCAAGCCGGGAGACACGGTGATCGGCTATTGCCACATCGGCCTGCAGACCACGGCCATGCTGCTCGCGGCGCGCCTTCTCGGACATCCGGTGCTGCTCTACGACGGCTCGTTCCAGGACTGGTCGCGGCATCCCGACTATCCGGTCGACAATCCTTCGGAGAAGGCGGCCAAGTGAGCGCCGAGACTGAACCCCGGCCTTACGCCGATCCCTACGTCGCCGGAGCCGGACTCGGTCTGGTGCTGCTCGCGGCATTCGTGATCATGGGGCGCGGCCTCGGCGCATCGGGAGCCTTCTCGAGCAGCGCCGCCGGCCTCGTCGCCGCGGCCTCGCCGGCGCGCGCGGCGGCCAGCCCGTTTTTCGCGCGCTATCTGACCGGCGACGGCCCATGGCAGGAGTGGCTGCTGTTCGAGATCGCGGGCGTCGCCATCGGCGGCTTCCTCTCCGCGCTCGCCGCGAGACGGCTGCGATTCGCGATCGAGCGCGGGCCGCGCGTCCCACGCCGCGCCAGGATGGTGCTCGCCATCGCCGGAGGCGCGATCATGGGAACCGGCGCCGTGCTCGCGCGCGGATGCACGAGCGGCCTCGCGCTCACCGGCGGCGCGCTGCTCGCCGCCGGGAGCTGGCTGTTCATGATCGCGGCGTTCGCCTCGGCGTACCTGCTTGCGCCGCTCCTGAGGAGGGCTTGGCGATGAACACAGCAGTCGCGCCTTTGTTCGAGCTCGGCGCATTCGGACCGCGCGGCGCGCTCGTCGTCGCCGTGGCGATCGGCATCGCGTTCGGCTGGGCCCTCGAGCGCGCAGGGCTCGGCAACGCGCGCAAGCTCGCCGCTCAGTTCTACCTGACCGACTTGACGGTCTTCAAAGTGATGTTCAGCGCGATCGTCACGGCGATGCTCGGCGCCTACTGGCTGAGCCGCCTCGGCGTGCTCGATCTTTCGCGCGTCTACGTGCCCGAGACCTATCTCCTTCCGCAACTCGCCGGCGGCCTGCTGTTCGGCGCCGGATTCGTCATTGCAGGTCTCTGTCCCGGCACCTCATGCGTCGCGGCCGCAACCGGACGCGGCGACGGAGCGGGCGTCATGATCGGCATGTTCTGCGGCGTGCTCGGCACCGGCCTCGCGTTCGGGCCGCTCCGCCACTTCTACGACAGCACAGCCCGCGGAGCGCTCACGCTGCCGCAGATTCTGCGGATTCCGTACGGCGTCGCGGTCTGCGCCGTCGTCGTGATGGCTCTCGTCGCATTCCGATTCGCGGAGCGATTGGAGCGCCGCTGATGCCTCTTCGTCGCGCGCTCGCAGTCCTCGCGGCCCTCGGCGGATTGCTCGCTGCGTTCGCCGGCAGTCCTTACCGCGCGCAGCATGCCACGCTCGACGTCGAGCGCGCGGCCGCGGCCATCGCGCGGGAAGAAGATCACATCACCGCTGTCGAGCTCGCGGAGTGGATCCACGATCGCAAGCCGGAGCTGCGAATCATCGATCTGCGGACGGCGAAGGAATTCGACGACTATCACCTTCCGCGATCGGAGCGCGTGCCGATCGAGGCACTTTTCGGTTCTGCACGAGGCGGCCCAGCGCGGCTGGGCCCTACCGCTTCGCTTCGCCCTGGCGAAACGATCGTGCTCATCTCTGACGGCGGCGCGCACGCAGCGCAGGCGTGGGTGCTGTTGCAAGCGCTTGGCTTTCGCCACGTCTACTTTCTCCGAGGCGGCCTCGGAGAATGGCTCGATGACGTCATGAATCCCACGATCGCCGCGGATGCCTCGCCGCAGGCAATCGCCGAGTTCCAGAGAGTCAGCGCGCTGAGCCGCTACTTCGGCGGCGTCCCGCGCGTGATCGACAAGGGCGCCGAGGCATCGCAACGCCGCGCTTCGGGCGACCGCGTGCTGCGCGAAACGCCCTCATCAGAATCCGGCACCACGCCGGCAGTTGACGTCATTCGGAGGCGAGGATGCTGACGGAATTCGCCAGCGACACCGAGACGCACTTCGACACGCTCCGCGATCGCGAGTTCAGCCGCCTCGAGGCGCAGCATCACGCCTACCTCGACTACACCGGCAGCGCGCTGTACGGTGAGTCTCAGCTCCTCGGGCATGCGGAACTGCTGCGCACCGGGCTCTTCGGCAACCCGCATTCGGATTCCGCGCCGTCGCGCGCGAGCAGCGAAGTGATCGAGTCGGCGCGCCGGACGGTGCTGCGATTCCTCGACGCCGACGAGTCGACGCACGAGGTCTGCTTCACGGCCAACACCAGCGCGGCCATCAAGCTGGTCGCCGAGGCGTATCCCTTCTCGCCACGGAACGCGTGCCTACTGTCCGTCGACAATCACAACTCGGTCAATGGCATTCGCGAGTACGCTCGGCGCGCCGGCGCGCGCGTCCGCTACCTGCCGCTCGACGGCGAGCTCCGCCTCCGCGATCCGGCCGCAATTCTCGCCGAGGAAGCGAGGCACGGCCGCGGCCTCCTCGCCTTCCCGGCGCAGTCCAACTTCTCGGGCGTGCAGCATCCACTCGCACTCGTCGCCGAGGCGCGCTCGCTCGGGTTCGACGTCCTATTGGACATCGCCGCATTCGCGCCGAGCCACGCCATCAGCCTTCGCGAATGCCCCGCGGATTTTGTCGCGCTGTCGTTCTACAAACTCTTCGGCTATCCCACCGGCGTCGGCGCGCTCGTCGCTCGTCGCGATGCCCTCGAGCGCCTGCGCCGGCCGTGGTTCGCCGGCGGCACGGTGACCTGGGCCTCCGTGGCCCTCGGCACGCACAGGCTCCGCGCGCATCACGAGGGATTCGAAGACGGGACGCCGAACTTCCTCGCCATCGCGGCGCTCGAAGCGGGATTCGCGTTGCTGGCCGGCGCGGAAATGCCGCGGCTGTCCGACCACGTGAAACGACTCACGTCCATCCTCCTGACGGAGCTTCTCGCGCTGCGCCATAAGAACGACACGCCGCTGGTGCGCGTCTACGGCCCGCATGACATGACGAGCCGTGGCGGCACGATCGTCTTCAATATCCTCGATCCTGCCGGCGAGCCGGTTCCGTACGGTCTGGTGGAGACCCGCGCGCGCCGCAACGGCATCTCGCTCCGCGGCGGCTGTTTCTGCAACCCAGGCGCTTCCGAGACCGCCTTCGCCTTCGACACCGCGGCCCTCGCCACCGATCTCGCCGAGCTCGGCCCGTCTTTCACTCCCGAGCGCCTCGCCGCGCGCACCCACACCGCCGTCGGCGCCGTCCGCGCCTCGGTGGGACTGGCGAACAACAGCGAGGACGTGCGGCGAGCGGTTGAGTTGGTGGCATCGTTCGCGATGTAGGGTGTTGCAGCCGCCGAAGGCGCGAAGGTTCGTAGGGCCCAGCAGCGCTGGGCCTTGCGGCGGCCTTGCCGCCGCTTTCGTGGACCAAGCACGAGAACTGACACTCTCGCGCTAGTCTCGTGCGTTTGGTCCGGTCTTCGCTTGTGGCCAACGAAAGCGGCGGCTGCGGCCGCCGCACTCGAGTCTGGACACTTTGAACGGAAATCGTAGGGACCGCTCTTCGCTGGCTTTAGCGCCGAAGGCGCGCCAGAGCTGAAGCCCAGGGCGTGAGCCCTGGGTCGATGAAGGCGAACAGAAAGAGTGGTTGAGCCCCGAAAGGGGCGAAAGAGCTCACAACCAAAGGTATTGTTCATGAATCCATCCGGATGAATTGCTCTTGATGACGCGAATGGCATCGGATATCGCGACGGTTGGAGGCAGCTCAACGAGCATATGAACATGATCGGAAACGCCGCCGATGGTGATGGCCGTCCCCTTGAGGTTCCTGACGATGCCGCCGAGATATTGATGAACCCGAGGCCGGACAGCCAAGCCGAGAAACGGGTGTCGGTCCTTCGTGCTGAAGACGATGTGCGTTAACAGACTCGTATAGGCCATGCGTCTCTCCCATGTCGCAGACTCTCTTTCGCCCCTGTCGGGGCTCATCGGAATTATCGTGCCCGCATACCCGCATCCCAGGGCTCACGCCCTGGGCTTCAGCTCTGGCGCGCCTTCGGCGCTATGGTTGGCGTAGGTGCACCCCACGGTTTCAATCCGGAATGTCCAAACTCGAAAGCGGCGGCTGCGGCCGCCGCGGTCCACATCTATGGCGACGCCGGGCGCCGGCGGGTGAGCGGCGCTCCGAGAACAAAGCGCCCGAGGGATGAGGTGTCCGCGCAAATCGTCTTCGACGCCAGGTCGCGGGAGGACGTGCGATCCACGAATGCGCTCCCTTCCTTATGAAACAGGCTGTAGTGCGGCAATTGCGTCGCGTCCTTGAGATCCGGCAACCCGACGCAGAATCTCGCGGGCGGCGTGAAGCTGGCCGTGGTGGTCACGTCATAAATGAGCCATGGGATCTTTGAATCGGGCAGCGGCTCGCTGAATGCAAGGTCGATGCTGGCGATGACGGTCCTCCCAGCGCTCGTTACCGCGGGGAACGTCAATGTGGCATTTGAATCGTGCAGCGTGACATTGTTGCCTGCGGAGGTCGCAGTTCCGTCGGCTCCGAGGACGAACGCGGTCGTGATGCTTGTCGAAGCGAAGTCCGTGGCCGTCAGGCGGAACTCGTACAAATCGGAGAGGTCCGTCGTGTGCGTCGGATTTCGAATCGATTGCGATGAGAGCGAGGAGTGCGACGCGGACGGCTGGCGGATCAACTCCCAGGTCCAGGATGTCGCGCCCTGCGGCGCCGTGTCGAGCTGTCTGCTCGACCCGGAGACGGCGACGACGGCATCGATCGTCGCGCGATCTGCGAGAGCGGGCCGGCCGGTCCGGATTCTTGCGCCGTCTTCTCCGATGTACAGGTGGCCGGCCGGATCGACGATGATCGCGCTCGGGCCGCTGAATCGCGCGTCGAGTCCCGTTCCGTCGGCGGTTCCCGGGTCGCCGGGGATGCCGCCGATGGTCGTGACCAGGCCGTCCGCGCTGACTTTTCGGATCGTGCCGGCCTGCGGCTCGGTCGCGTAGATGTTGCCCGATCCGTCGACCGCGATGCCGCCGATGTTGTAGAAACTGGCGGTCATTCCTCGGGCGTCGCGGTAGGCCTGCCGCTTCGCATTGTCGCCGGCGACGGTGATCACCTCACCGGCGCGCGTGATCTTTCGGATCGTGTTCGTAGTCGAATTGACGGAGGTGGTTCCGAAAGTCTGGATGGTCGTGACGTAGAGATTTCCGGCCGCGTCGATCGCGAGATTGGAGGGCCCGTTCAGCTTCGCCGTCGCGAATGGTCCGTCGACGTTCTCGGTGCATCCGATCGCCGGCGGAATGGGTTTGCCCACCATTGTGCTCACGTTGCCATCGGTGGTGATCTTCCGAATCGTGCAATCCTCGGTCACGTACATCGTGCCGTCGCTGTCGATCGCGACGTCGGTGGGCCGCGAGAACAGTGCCTCGCTGGTCTTCCCGTCCGTGCGCCCGAGCGTGTTGCGCCTGCCGGCGAACGTCGTCACCGTGCCGTTCGGTGTGACCTTTCTGATGGTGAATCCCTGCCATTCGCCGAAGTAGAGGTTACCTGCGGCGTCGACGGCCAGCCCGCGCGGGTCCTGCAAATGGGCAACCGAGGCCGATCCATCGACATAATCCGGCAGGCCCGTTGGCTCGGTACCGGTCACAGTGGTCACAGTTCCGGCGGCGCTGATCTTGCGGATGACGTGGTTATCGATCAGGAATATGTTGCCCGCGGCGTCGATGGTCATGTCGCGGATCTGGCTGAATCGGGCGTCGGACAGAGCGCCGTCGACCTGGCCGCGAGCCGCCGCCTTGCCTGCGAACGTCGTCACTTGCGCGTCTGGGGTGATCTTGCGGACGGCGTGGTTGTTTGAGTCGGCGACATAAAGATTGCCGGCGGCATCGGCGGCCACGTCGAACGGCGACGCGAATCTGGCGTTCCTTCCCGTGCCGTCGTCAGCGCCGCTGTTGGAGAACTCGACGCCTCCGGCGATCGTCGTGACCACGCCGCCAGGCGTGATCTTCCGGATCATGTTGTTGTCCGTGTCGGCGACATAGAGATTTCCGCCGTCGCCGACGGCGATGCCCGAGGGGCGGTAGAACGTGGCCGCGGAGCCCGCCCCATCCGCGCGCCCGGGGTTCCCGCTCCCGGCGATCGTGGTCACGACACCGGCTGGAGTGATCTTGCGGATAGAGTCGTTTCTCGAATCGGCCACATAGACGTTCCCATCGCCTTCGACGGCCACCCCCTGCGGCGATCGGAACCGAGCGACGCGTCCCGTTCCATCGACGTTCCCTTCCGAACCCGCCGTGCCCGCCAGGGTCGTCACCGTGCCGTCCGGAGTGATCTTGCGGATCGTGTCGTTGCCGCCGTCGGCGACGTACACATTTCCCGCGCCGTCGACCGCGACATCGGCAGGGTAGAGGAACTTCGCCTTCGATCCCTGCCCGTCCAGGGCGCCGCCGAATCCGCCGCCGGCGAACAAAGTGACGACTCCCGCGGGTGTGATCTTGCGGATCGCGTGGTTGAGGATGTCGGCGACGTAGACGTTGCCCGCCGCATCGACCGCCGTGCCGGCCGGTCCGTTGAAGCTCGCCGCTGCGCCAACGCCGTTCGCTGTCCCCGTGACGCCGGCGAGGCCCGCCAATGTCGTCGTGGAGCCGTCGGGCGATACTTTGCGGACGGTGCCGTTGTTGAGGTCGGCGATGTAGACGTTGCCCGCGGCGTCGGTGGCGATGCCGACGGGGGAGAAGAATCGCGCCGAGGTCCCCTTGCCATCCTCGGAGCCATTCCCGCCGTTCGTGCCCGCGAAATGCGTGAACGTATATTCGGGATCGGCGCCGCTGGCGAGGGGAGACACGCCGAGCGCGAGCACTGCGAGAACGATTAGCCGAGTCACCGCACGGAAATGTATGCCCAAGCCCGCCGCAGCGCAATGATCAAATCGCAGGCCGAGGGCCTATGGACTGCGGCGGCTAGGCCGCCGCTTTCGTGGACCAAGCACGAGAACTGAGACCCTCGCGCTGGTTTCGTGCGCCCGGTCGGCCCGCGCTTGTGGCCATCGAAAGCGGCGGCTGCGGCCGCCGCCGTCCATATGAGCTTGCGCCTTCGATTGTCCAGACGTATCCTCAACCCACGAGATCGCGACCGTAAGGCGCGGCGGGCTCCAAACGGAGGTTCTTGTGCCACAGATCAAGAGCATTTCCCGTCTTGCATTGACAGTCTATCTGCCGGCGATCGCGGGCATGATGATCATCCCGCCTGCTGTGACTGCGATAGCGTGCCAGAACGTTGAGGGATTGACGAGCATCTATATCCCCATACTGCTGGCTGAGCTGTTCAGTTTGACGGCGGGATATGCGGTCGGATTGATTGCGAGCCGGACGCCGAGTATGCCGTCGAAATTGAGCACCCTCTTCAGCGCCTTCCTGGCGATTGCTCTTCTCCTGGTGATCTCAGCGTTCACCCAGGCGACGAGGGTGGGCCGCCAGATGTTCTATCACTCCGCGTTCTCGAATTGGATAGGGCGCGAAGTCATCATCGTTGCGATCTGCATCGCGATCGGATTACTTGTGGGCCTGGCGGCGGGAGGGAGAAGCAAGCTGCGTGTAAGTCTGGTGCACGCCTAGGTACGGGTGTCCCGTGGCCGGCGAGATCGCCATGACAATGCAGGACTTGCAGTTTCGAACGCTGACCGAGTTGCTTTCATTCGATCACCCCCGGATCGATCGCTTCAAGCTCGAGCTCGCCAAGATCGATTCCTCTTTGCCGGACAATTTGCCGGGAATCGATCAATTGCCGCGAGTCGCACAAGAGCGAGCGGTCGACTTCCTATTACAGTCGGCATGCTTCCCCTCCAACATGTTGTCAATCGAGCTTGGACGGGCGGGTCTGCTGGTCATGCCGAAGGCCTGGCTCGTCTCACAACTGCGCGAGGCGATCGCGCGAAATGGACTGCTCGCGGACGACTGGGCATACCGGCGGTTGCTCGAAGTCGTTTGCAAGATCGATCTCAATCTTGTTCGTGAGCTCGTCGAATTCGGCATTGACAGCTCGAACGAGGATATTCGGGACGCAGCCGCCGATTGCCGCGAGGATCTTGCAGCAACATAAGCCCGCTGGAGCGCGTCCTGACTTCCCGACGCAGGTTTCGGGCTCACGCGAAGACGCGAAGACGCGAAGACGCGAAGAGATGCCTGAAGCGATTCCTCGTGATTTTCCCCGCCGTCTTCCTCTACACTCCGCGCTCATGAAACAAGCACTGACGATCGCCCTCCTGTTCGCTGCCGTCTCTCTTTACGCCGCCGACGAGCCCGACCTGTTGATGCAGACGCGCATCCGGCAGGAGGCGTTCCGCAATTCGAAGGTCATGGCCACCGCCGGGGGGCTGCTCGACATGATCGGCCCGCGGCTCACCGGGTCGCCGAACATGAAGAAGGCGAATGAGTGGACGCGCAAGCAGCTCGAGGACTGGGGCCTCTCCAACGCCCACCTCGAAAGCTGGGGCGTCTTCGGACGCGGGTGGTCATATCAGAGCTGCTCCGTTCGTCTCGTCGCGCCCGACGTCGCCCAGCTCGAAGCGCTTCCGCGCGCGTGGGCGCCGGGGACGGAAGGGCCCGTGCGCGGCAAGGTCGTTCACGCCCGCATCACGACGAAAGAGGATCTCGACAAGTACAAAGGGAAGGTCGCCGGAAAGATCGTGCTCCTCGGCGACGCGGAGGATTTCAAGCCGCACGATAAGGCCCAGTTCGATCGCTATGATGCCAAGGCGCTCGGCGATCTCGAGCAGTATCAGATTCCGACGCCGCGGCTGACCCGGGAGCAGGCCATCAAGCGTCGCGATCTCGCGCGGGCCTCGCGCAAGTTTTGGGCGGATGAGAAACCTCTGGCCGTCCTCGTCCCCGGCAGCGGCGACTTCGGCACGATTCACGTGCAGAGCGCCGGCACCGCGAAGCCGAACGAGCAGTTCCCGGTGCCCTCGGTCGTGATCTCCGACGAGCAGTTCGCACGCCTCGTACGTCTCGCCGACAAAGGCGCCGATCCCGAGGTCGAAATCGACGTGAAAGCGTCCTGGCATGACGACGACCCCGATGCCTACAACACCATCGCCGAGATTCCCGGCACCGACAAGAAAGGGGAGGTGGTGATGATCGGCGCGCACCTCGACTCATGGCACGGCGGAACGGGCGCCACGGACAACGGCGCCGGCGTGATCGCAACCATGGAAGCCGTGCGCATCCTGAAGGCCATCGGCATCGCGCCGAAACGCACGATCCGCATCGCCCTCTGGTCCGGCGAGGAGCAAGGGCTCCTCGGCTCGCGCGGTTACGTCGATCATCACTTCGCGAGCCGGCCGCCGCAGAGCGATCCCGCCGAGCGCGACCTTCCGTCATCGATGCAGCGGAACAGAGGCCCGCTGACGATCAAGCCGGAGCACGCGAAGCTCGCGGGCTATTTCAACCTCGACAACGGCACCGGGAAGATCCGCGGCGTCTATCTTCAGGAGAACGCCGCGGTCCGCCCGATCTTCGAGAAGTGGATCGAGCCGCTCCGCGACCTCGGCGTGACTACGCTGACCATGCGCACGACACCCGGCACGGACCACCTGTCGTTCGACGCCGCCGGCCTCCCGGCTTTCCAGTTTATCCAGGACGACGTCGAGTACGAGACCCGCACACACCACACGAACTTCGATACCTACGAGCGCTTGCAAAAGGACGATCTCATTCAGGCTGCCGCAGTCCTCGCAACGTTCGTGTGGGAGGCTGCGAACCGCCCCGACCTGCTGCCGAGGAAGCCGCTGCCGAAAGAGGAAGCGGAAGTGCCGCCGGCGAAGCCGAACAAGTAGGGGAGTCTCACGCGGCCGGGCTTGAGGCGGGATGGCCACCATGATATCGTGCCTGCCAAGCTAAGCATCCTTATCCGCTCGTTTCCGGCGCCGCGGGCCGCGGCGCATTCCGTCGCTCTGTCCACCGCAACCTGGAAAGGACATGTCATGAGTGCTACTAACGGCCGTGCGTTCGACCGTGTCGTGATCATCATCTTCGAGAACGAGTACCGCAACTACGTACGCCAGAACCCATACATGCGCACGCTGGCCGCCCGCGGAATCGAGATGGCCAATTACTTCGGGGTCATGCACCCGTCGAACACGAATTACGTGGCCTCGATCGCCGGCGAGATCTGCAACAGCTCCGAGGATCCGTCTTTTTATACATTGATGCCTGCGCCTCCGCTGCCGCCCCCGCCCACGCCGCTCACGCAGCGGCCGTTCGTGGATCTCATCGAAGGGCGGGGATTGAGCTGGAATGCGTACATGGACAGTTACAAGCCGGTCGAGTTTCCGCCGCAGTTGACGCCGGTCATGTCGAAGACCGATCCCACGAAGGTCGATCAGCCGGCGACGGTGAAGCACACGATCCTCGACTATCCGCCGTACTTGAATATGCACAATCCGTTCGTTCGCTTCCAGTCGATCATGGAGAACAAGGATCAATGGACGCGAATCAAGACCGCCAATGATTTTCTGCGCGACGCGCTGAACAATGCGCTCCCCGAGTATTCGTGGTTCACGCCTGACATCTGGGACGATGGCCACTGGCTCTTCGGCACGTACACCGAGCCTGGTGAGCGCGGGCCGGTGCTGGTCAATCAGTTGTCGAAGTGGCTGGAGTCGTTCTTCGGCATCCTCAGCTTCCCGGGGCCGGCGTCGCGCATTCCTCCCGGCACGCTCGTCGTGGTCACGTTCGACGAGTCGGACTTCAATCAGTCTTATGAGACCATCGAAGGACAAGGCAGCGACTACGATGGGCCGAATCAGATCTACACCGTCCTCCTCGGCGATATGATCAAGCCGGGTATCGAGCAGGAGGGCTACAATCACTACAGCCTGTTGAAGACGATCGAGCGGAATTTCGGTCTCGGCGACCTCGGCAAGAACGACGCCGGCGCGAATTGGTTCCAGTTCCTCTGGGGCGAGCGATTTCATTGGAACACACCCGCTGCGACGCCGGTGACCGCTGCCGGTGCGCTCGCCGCCGAAGGCTTCGAGGACGCGCTCTATGTCGTCTATGGCGGCGCCGGCGGCTCACTCAGCT
>DASQGS010000292.1:0-6717 GCA_035632455.1 Thermoanaerobaculia bacterium
GCGCCGTCGCGGGAGATGCCGGTCATCATCATCTCCATCGACACGCTGCGATCGGACCACCTTCCCGTCTACGGATATCGCGGAGTCGGCACGCCGAACATCGATCGCCTCCGCGCCGGCTCGATTCTGTTCGAGCACGCCTATTCGCACATTCCACTGACGCTGCCGTCGCACGCCACGATCTTTACCGGCAGGGTCCCGGCGGCCAGCGGCGTGCGCGACAACCTCGGATTTCGTCTCGGTCCGGCGGTCCCCACACTCGCCGAGGCCCTCAAGAGCAACGGCTATGCCACAGGCGCCGCCGTGTCCGCATTCGTGCTGCGCAAGGAAAGCGGCATCGGCCGGGGATTCGATTTCTATGAAGACCAGATCGACGCCGAGAATCCCGGCGCCAACATCGGGCGCGTGCAGCGCAGCGGATACGAGACCGCCGGCATCGCCGAGAAGTGGATTGCCGCGCACGATCGCCGGCCGTTTTTCTTCTTCCTTCATCTCTACGAGCCGCACACGCCGTATGACCCGCCGGAGCCGTTCCGCAGCCGCTATCCATCGCGCTACGACGGCGAGATCGCCACGGCCGACGACATCGTCGGCAAGTTCATCGCATTTCTGCAACGCGAAGGCATCTACGACAAGGCGCTGATCATCCTTTTGTCCGATCACGGCGAGGGTCTGAACGATCACGGCGAGCTCGAGCACGGCCTTCTTCTGTATCGCGAGGCGCTTCAAGTTCCGTTGATCGTGAAGCTGCCGCGGCAATCGCTGAGCGGGAGGTCGGTCTCCGATCCCGTGCAGCTCAGCGACGTGTTCCCGACCGTCACGACCCTGACAGGCAGCAAGAGCGCGGCCGTCGCGGGCACGTCACTCCTCGCGATCGCCACAACATCGAATCCGCCGAGGCAGATCTACGCGGAGACCCTCTATCCGAAGCTGCACTACGGCTGGAGCGACCTTCACTCCCTGATCGACCGCACGAAGCACTACATCCACGGCCCGAAGCCCGAGCTCTACGACATGGCCGCGGATGCCGCGGAGAAGCACAACATCCTCGGCTCCGATCGCCGCACCGTCGCGGCCATGCGCAGCGCAATCCTGCCGCTCATCGACGCCAACGCCGCGCCGAGCGCCGTCTCGCCGGAGGAGGCGAAGAAGCTCGCGGCGCTCGGCTACATCGGCTCGGCGATCGCGCCGGCGAGCGGACCTCTCGCTGACCCGAAGGAGAAAGTCGGTGTCACGGACGACCTGCGCAAAGTCTTCTCACTGTACGAACGGGCGAAGTACGCCGAGGCCCTGCCGCTGCTGCAGAAACTCGTGCATGACAACGACCGCATGCTCGACGTGTGGGACATGCTGGCGCGCGATCTCGATCAGCTCGGGCGGACCGACGAGGCCATCGACGCCGCGAAGCAGGCTCTGCGCCTCTCGCCGACAACGACGCATCTCGCGCTGATGGTCGCCACGATGTCGCTGGACATCGGGCGTCTCGACGACGCCGAGAAGCACGCCTCGCTCGCGCTCGAGGCTGAGCCCGGGCTCGCGCACGACGTGCTGGCGCGCGTGGCGCTCGCGCGCGGGGACCTTCCTCGCGCCGAGAAAGAGGCCCACCTCGCGCTCGAAACGCGCGATCGCCTCTTCGCGTTGCTGACGCTGGGCAACATCGAGCACGAGCGGAAGAATTATTCCGCCGCGCTCACGTGGTGCGACAAGGCCATCGAGGTGTTGCAGCGGCGCAAGGGAACGAGCGTCAAGGGACTCTACTTCCTGAAGGGCGACACGCTTGCTCGACTCGGCCGGAATGACGAGGCCGAGGTGGCGCTGAGAAAGGAGATCGAGCTCTTTCCGCGCGATCCACGCGCGTATCAGAACCTCGTGCTCCTCTACGCCGCCGAGGGGAAGAGTCAGGACGCGACGCAGCTCGTCTTCGATCTCGAGAAGAACGCGCACACGGCGGCGGCGTACGCGGCGATCGCGTCGACGCTGCGAACCCTCGGCGACAAGGAGGGCGTCCGCTTCTGGATCGCCCGCGGTCTCCAGCAGTTCCCGCAAGACGCGAAGCTCCGCAAGCTGGCCACAGGGGCATCGGGGTGAGCCGCCGCCGCAAGGACAAAGTCGAGCGCCGTGAGTTGAAGGCGGCGAAGCGCGGCCCGCTGATTGCAGCGATCGTAGGAATCGTTGTTGTCGTAGTTCTTGCAGCCGCCTGGTTCATTCAGTTCCGCGACGCCACTGCTGCATTTCACGGCGAGCCCGACGTCATCCTCGTCACCATCGACACGCTGCGCGCCGACAGCGTCGGCTATTCGGGCAACAGCCGCGTTCGCACGCCGTTCCTCGACAGGATCGCCTCGGAGGGCATCGCTTTTTCCAACGCCCACGCCCACAACGTCGTCACCCTGCCGTCGCACGTCAACATCTTGACCGGTCTCTATCCCTTCCAGCACGGCGTGCGCGACAATGCCGGCTTCGTCCTCGAGCCGCGATTCCCAACCGTCGCGTCGATGCTGCGCGAGAAAGGCTATGCCACCGGCGCATTCGTCGGCGCGTTTCCGCTCGACTCGCGATTCGGCCTCAACCGCGGATTCGACGTCTACGACGACAACTACGGAAAAGGGGAGACTCGGCAGCAGTTCGTCGTGCAGGAGCGGCCGGCGCGCGCCGTGCTCACCTCGGCGAAGAAGTGGTACGACTCCCTCGGCGATCGCAAGCGCTTTCTCTGGATTCATCTCTACGATTGCCACGCACCGTACAAACCGCCCGAGCCGTTCGCCACGGAGTTCCGCGATAATCCGTATCTCGGCGAGATCTCGGCGGTCGATGCCGCACTCGGCGATCTCCTCGCGCCGATGCTCGCGTCCGGCCGCGATACGCTGCTGATCGTCACCGGCGATCACGGCGAGGCCCTCGGCGATCATGGCGAGCTCACTCACGGGCTCTTCGCATACGAGGCGACGCTCAAGATTCCGCTCATCATCCGCGAGCCCGGCACGGTCGCGCACCGCGTTGAGACGGGATACGTCCGGCACGTCGACGTCGTCCCGACGATCCTCGATCGCCTCGGAATGACGCCGGATCCGAAGCTGTCCGGCCGCTCGCTGCTCCGCGACATCGATGTGCGCGATACATACTTCGAGGCCCTCTCGGGATCGCTGAACCGCAGTTGGGCCCCGCTGACCGGCGTGATCCACGACGGGCACAAGTACATTCACCTGCCGATTCCCGAGCTGTACGAATTGGCGAGCGATCCGAGCGAAGTGAACAACGTGGTCGAGTCTCGCCGGCGCAAGATGCTCATTGCGCGCGAGCTGCTGGCGCGGCTCACATCAGCCTCGGCGCAGCAGACGACGACGCGCAAGATGTCCTCCGAGGAGAGCGCGCGATTGATGAGCCTCGGATACATCAGCGGTGGAGGCTCGCAGGAGACGACGTTTCGCCCGGAAGACGATCCCAAGCGACTCGTCGGCCTCGACAACAAGATCCACGATGTGATCGAGGCCTACGAGAAAGGCGATCTCGCCAAAGCGCTCGATCTGGCGCGGCAGGTGCTGCGCGAACGTCCGCAGATGCCGGCCGCGCGTGTCCTGCTGGCATTCGTCCTCGAGCAGAGCGAGCAGACCGCGGAGGCAATCGACAATCTCGAGGCCCTGATGCGCGAGGGCCGCGCGAGCACCGACGCGAAGATCCAGCTCGCACTTCTCTTGAGCGAGAGCGGCCGCGCCGCCGAGGCCATCAAACTGCTCGAGCCCATCGTCCTCGGCGGCAAGGAAACGAATCCCGAGGCGGAGCTGACCTATGGCATCGCCCTCGCGGATCAAGGGAAGCCGCAGGAGGCGAACCAGCAATTCGAACGCGTCCTGGCGCGCGATCCGAACAACGCTCCGGCGCTGCAGGATCTCGGCATCGTGGCGCTGCGCCAGGACGACCTCGCGGCCGCGCGCGAGCACCTCATCCGAGCCCTCGATCTCAATCCCAAGCTCCCGCTCGCGCTCAATACGCTCGGCGTGGTCTACGCGCGTCAGGGCGATCTCGCCGCCGCCGTGGTGTCGTGGCAGAAGGCCGTGGATCTCGATCCCCATCAGTACGACGCCCTCTTCAACATCGGCCTCGTCGAGTCCCGCGCCGGCCATCGCCAGGAAGCTCGCGCCGCGCTCACGCGATTCGTGAAGACCGCGCCGGCCGCGCGATACGGCGCGGATATCGCGAAAGCGCGAGCCGCGCTGGTGCAGTGAGCGGATGCGTCCGCGTCGCTGACGGGCCCAATTCGCTCGATTCGCTTGCTCCCATCTGCATCGCGGTTTACAGTACCGGGCGAGTTGTATCGAAGGAGGATGGAGTGAAAGCGAAGGTCATCAAGAAGAAAGCGACGAAGATCGCGAAGGCTGCAGTGGAGAAGGGTGGCAAGGCCGTGAGGAAGGCAGCGAAGCAGATCAGCAAGGCTGCCGCTCCGCATGTGAAGAAGATCAAGAAGGCTGCCGCGGCGAAGGGGAAGCAGATCAAGAAAGCGGCGGCACCGAAGGTCAAGCAGATCCAGAAGGCAGCAGGGAAGGCCGCCGAGGCGGCATCCGAGCAACTCGGGAAAGGCGTGGATGTCGCTCGCGAGGCGGTGAAGGACACGCTCGAAGCCACGGCGAAAGGGCTGAACAAAGTGGCGAAGTCGATGTAGGCCGGAACGACACCGCCAAAATCGATCATCGTGTCATCCTGAGCCGGCGAACCCCCGGAGGGGGTGGAGCGCGGCGAAGGATCTCCTTGGCAGAACACGCGATCGCAAGGAGATCCTTCGGCGCGCTCTACCCCTCCGAGGTGCCGCCGCCTCAGGATGACACGATCGTCCCTTGTCCCTCGTCCCTTTTCCCTCGTCCCTCCAAATGCGCTACGCCGACCTGCACACTCATACGCACCATTCCGACGGCACGCGATCGCCGCGCGAGGTGGTCGACGTGGCGAAGGCCTGCGGCATCGAGATCCTGGCCATCAGCGATCACGACAATCTCGCTGCCTTCTTCGAGATCAAGTCGTACGCCGGCGAGCAGGGCGTCACGCTGATTCCGGCGATCGAGCTTTCCTGCATTCTTCGCGGCGTCGACGTTCACGTCCTTGCCTATGCCTTCGACCCGCTCGACGAGCGGATTGGGAGCCGGCTTCAGCGCTTCCGCGAGACTCGCCAGCGCCGCGGCTACGCGATCGTCGAGCGGCTGCGCGCGCTCGGCTACGCCATTCGGCCGCAGCGCGTCGACGAGCTTGCCGCGGGCGGGGCGGTGGGCCGCCCGCACGTCGCGCGGGCGCTCGTGGAAGCCGGCTACGTCGCATCGGTGGCCGAAGCGTTCGACAAACTCCTGGCCGCGGGAAAGCCGGCGTTCGTCGAGAAGGAACGCTTTCAAGTGGGCGAGGCGGCAGCGCTGATCAAGTCGGCCGGAGGCGTAACCAGCGTCGCTCATCCGACGCTCTACCCGAACAATCGTGTGCTCGTGCCGGTGGTGCTCGACGCCGGCGTCGACGGAATCGAGGTCTTTCATCCCGACGTCGACGAGGAATCGCGCGACCACTACCTCCGCCTCGCTCGATTTCGCGGCTGCCTCGTCACCGGCGGGTCGGACGATCATGGGAAGGTGAAGACCTCGGAGACTCTCGGCACGATCAAAGTACCGGAGAATTTGATCGCGGGGATACTGGAACGGCTGTGACCTCATGTCATCCTGAGCCGGCGAAGGCCCCGGAGGGGGCGTAGCGCGGCGAAGGATCTCCTTGGCAGGAACATCGTTCTCGCAAGGAGGTCCTTCGGCGGTTTCTAATGAACAAGCTTGCGATCGTGTCATCCTGAGCCGGCGAAGGATCTCCTTGCGAAGACCGCGATCTTGCCAAGGAGATCCTTCGGCGCGCTTCACCCCTTCGGGGTTCCGCCGCCTCAGGATGACGCGGTCCGAAGGTTCCTCATTGGAAAGATGACACGACGATGACCCTTTCGGTTCACTGGCCACTTCTCGAGCGCATTGCGCGCGAGGAGGGCGTCGTGCGCATCGGCGCGAGCGATCTCGTTGACGCGCATGCAGGCGTTCTCGCGGCTTGGCTCGACGCCGGGCATCACGCGTCGATGCGCTATCTGGCGAAGAATCGCGCGGCTCGCCTCGATCCCGGCGAGCGCTTTCCATGGGCGAAGTCGGTCGTCGCCATCCTCGTGCCGTACGAGTCATCGAGGCCGGATGCGCCCGCGGGCGCGCTCAGCCATCACATCGCGCGCTATGCCCTCGGCGACGACTATCACGCCGTGCTCGATCAGATTCTGCGCCGCATCGAGGATGCGCTGAAGGAGGCGTGCCCCGGCGTGCGCACCTGGCGCTATGTCGATACCGGCCCTCTCTCCGACCGGGCGTTCGCCGCGCAGGCGGGCCTCGGGTGGATCGGTCGCAACGGCATGCTCATCGACGACGAGCGCGGATCGTACTTCTTCATCGGCACTCTGTTGACGTCGCTGCAGAACGACATGTCTCCGGCGATCGTCGCCGACCGCTGCGGCGCCTGCACGCGTTGCATCGATGCCTGCCCGACGCGCGCGATTCTTCCGAATCGCACCGTGGCCTCGGAGCGCTGCATCAGCTACGCCACGATCGAGCATCGCGGTCCGCTGCCTCCGTCGATGGAGCAGCGGCTCGAAGGCAACGTTTTCGGATGCGACATCTGCCAGGAGGTCTGTCCCTGGAATCAAGATCCCGCGCCGTCGCATCC
>DASQGS010000293.1:0-3264 GCA_035632455.1 Thermoanaerobaculia bacterium
GCTATGCCACAATGCCCGCAATCCCATGACGCCTCACGTACATGCCTGAAAACATTCTCGTTGTCGAGTATGAGCCGCGCTACACCGACCGCGTGCAGCAGGCCCTGGCCGGGCAGCCGCTCACGCTCTCGTTCGCACGAGACGGCGAGGAAGCAATCCGGACCCTCGACGCGCAACCGCCACCGAAGCTGATTGTGGTGTCGTCGGTCGTTCCGAAGATCGCGATGCCGGAGCTCGTGCGGATGATCCGGAGCCGGCCGAGTCTCAGGGACACGCCGATCCTCCTGACCGTGTCGGGCTACAGCGGCAAGAGCCCGAAGACCGATGCGCAGCGCGTCGGCGCGTCGGATATTCTCCCCAAGCCATACTCGGAGGCCGAGCTTCTCGGCAAGATCCAGCAGATGCTCGGCATCAGAAGCGACGCGGCGGCGTGGCCGCCCACTCTCGGCGCCGAGCTGGCGCCCGGCGGCTCGCAAATGACATCGAGCGAGATCTTCGGCGATCTGCTCGAGGACGATAAAGCGCCGGTGACCGGAGCCAGGAAAGCCATGAAATCGAGCGACGATCTGGACAAGATGCTGGCCGCGACCCTCGCCGGAGTGATGCCGCAGAAGAAGAAGGATGCGGCAGGCGCGCCCGGAGAGCAAAGACCTCCGGCTGCCGAGGCGAAGCCGAAGCCCGCCGGCGGAACCTCGGAATTCGACAAGAAGTTGCAGGACACCCTTTCGGGCCTCGAGCGAACCACGCGCGCAAGACCGCAAGCCACGCCGGCTCCGCAAACACCTCAGCCTGCCGCCACGCCGATCTCGCGTCCGGCCGTGCCGCCGCCCGCTCCGCAGACTCCGGTGTCGAGGCCTGCGGCACCTCCCCCGCCGGTCGCAACGCCGGTGGCGACGGCGCCATCGGTCCCTTTGCCTGCCGCGTCTCCGACTTACAAGACTGACCGCATCCCGACGCTGGTGCAGGAGAAGGTGCCAGTCTCGCAGCCGATTCTCTCCAACCCGGCGCCGGAGGCGGCGCGCGATGACCGCGACGATTCCGTCGAGGGCGTTCGCTTCGGCCAATACCTGCTCGTCGAAAAGATCGCCACGGGCGGAATGGCCGAGGTGTGGAAGGCGCGAATGCGCGGCGTCGAGGGATTCCAGAAGATCGTCGCCATCAAGAAGATCCTGCCGCATCTTTCGGACAACCGCGACTTCATCGAGATGTTCGTCGACGAGGCCAAGCTCGCCGCGCAGCTCAACCACAACAACATCATCCACATCTACGACCTCGGCAAGATCCAGAGCTCCTACTACATCGCCATGGAGTACATCGATGGTCACGATCTGAAGACCATCCTGCGGCGCGGCGAGGAGCGGGATCAGCCGATGAGCATCGAGCTGGCGCTGTTCATCGCGTCGAAGATCGCCTCCGCGCTCGATTACGCTCACCGCAAGCACGACTTCGAGGATCGCGACCTCGGTCTCGTCCATCGCGACATCTCGCCGCAGAACGTCCTCATCTCTCAGGAAGGCGACATCAAGCTCTGCGACTTCGGCATCGCCAAGGCGGCGTCGAAGGCTTCGCATACGCAGGCTGGCGCGCTCAAAGGCAAGCTGCAGTACATGTCGCCGGAGCAGGCCTGGGGCCGCAATATCGACAAGCGCTCCGACATCTTCGCCCTCGCCACGGTGCTCTTCGAGATGCTCACCGGGCGCAAGCTCTTCTCGGGCGACAACGAGCTTTCGATCCTCGAGCAGGTCCGCGAGGCCCGCGTTCTTCCGCCATCGCAGTTCAACGAGGACGTGAGTCCCGAGATCGACACCATCGTCCAGAAGGCGCTGGAGAAGGAGCCGGACCGGCGCTATCAGACGGCGGGCGAGCTGGCCCGCGATCTCGACGCCGTGCTGTACACGTTCAAACCGACGCCGACGAGCGCGGATCTCGCGATCTATATGCATCGCATCTGGAGCGCCGACACGCTGATGCAGCCGTTGCCGGAGATCGAGACCGTCGTGGCGTCAGGCCCCGTCGCGGTTCCGCTCGCACCGACCGCGCCCGGCATCACGCCGCTCCCGGCGGCCGCCGTGGCCGAGCATGCGCCGCTCGTCGTTCCGCCGGCAGCGGAGAAGAAATCGCCGGCCGGGATGATCGGGATCGCGGCAGGCGTGATCATCGTCCTCGGCGTCGGCGGCTATTTCGGGTATCGAAGCTTCAGCGGACCCTCGGCGCCGGCTGCGCGGACGGGAACCGCCAAGCCCGGCACGACTGCGGCGAGCGCGAACACGGCCGCCGCGAGCACGCTGACGGGATCGGCGACATCGACGGCACTCACCGGAACCGCCGGCGGTACGCAGGCGCCTGTGCTCGATCAAGCCAAGGTGGATGAGGAATTCCGGAAGAGGCTCGCGGCGGAGAAGGCGAAGTTCGATCAGCAACACCCGACGCTCAATGCCACGCAGCCTGGGACCGCGACCGCAACGTCTCCTCGCCCGGCACCGTCGCCGGTGCCGGTACCGGCGGCGCCGGCGCCGGCTTCGGTGACTGAGTTGCGGCCCACGCCAGTGCCACAGCCTCCTGTGCCGCAACCCGCCGAGACGCGGCCCGCGCCCCAGCCTGCTCCTGCGGAGCCCGTAGCCCGCACACGGCCGGGCGAGCTCATTGCCGCGGGCACAGAAGGTCTTGTGGCCGCTCACATGACCCGGCGCGCGGAGGTGCCTTATCCGCCCCTGGCGAAGAGATTACGGGTCGAGGGGACGGTGATTCTCAGCGCGCTCGTCTCCGAGAACGGCCAGGTGCTGGACGTTCGCGTGATCAAGGGCGTCGACAAACCGGTCGGGCTGAACGAGGCGGCGGCTGAAGCAGTGCGGAAATCAACATTTGCCCCTCCGACGAAAGACGGCGTACCGGTCCGAGCGTGGACCACGGTGCCGATCGTATTTAAACTATAATCCGCGTCTCGATAAGAGAGAGACTGGAGGGTCCGGAATGCCGGCCATCACCGACCAGCAACGCAAGTTCTACGAAACAACCTTGCAGGTCACTCGACAGGAGATCAACGATCTCAAGGATCAGATAGAGGAGGAGCTTGGCAAGGTCAAGGACCGAATCGCCGAGCTTCAGAACGCCATCAACGCCTCCAAGCAGATGTACGCCGCAGCCTGCAACCGCCTCGGCATCGCCAACGACCTCGAGGAGGAAGAAGGAAACGAGGGGTAGGCCGGAAAGCAGAAAGCAGGAATCAGAAATCAGAAGAAGAAGCAGGGTCACGCCCACCAACGC
>DASQGS010000294.1:0-21356 GCA_035632455.1 Thermoanaerobaculia bacterium
GTGAAGGTCTGCGAGAAGACGACCTTGCCCTTGGCCAGGACGCCGGCTTCCTGAGCGCGCTTGAGGGCTTCCTTCGCTTCCTGGCTGAGCGAGTCGATCTTGGCGTCGGTGGCCTTCTGCTTCTGCTGGATATCCTCGATCTGGCCTTCGACCGACTCGAACTTCTTGTCAACCTTTTCGATCTTCTTGTCCTGCTGCGACTGCGCCTCGGCGATTTTCCTGTCGACGTCACTCGAAGTGGCGCAGGCTCCCAGCAGTCCTGCCATGAGGCTCATCGAGAGAATGCGTTTCAAAATGGTCTGGTTGTTCATCGGCTCCCTTTCTTTTCGTTGCGTCTGTTTTTCTCGCGGGACGCGGTCATGGTGGGGGGCTCGGTTCCGCGGTAACCCGCCCGGACTCGGACGGATTGAATCCGGCCCGCGAGTCTCAACGAAATTCGGCGATACTCTATCCCACCTTTGCCGGTCGGCGAAAACCCCACGAGATATTGGGCCCGCAGGATCTTCTCCAGAGACTCGACGGCGTCGGCGATTTGTTCGGGGCGGTCGCCGACGTACATCCGCCCTCCGGTCAGATTGGCGACCTCCTCGAGGAGTACGAGGTCAGAGGAGTCCTCGCGCGGCCGCCCTCCCGATGTCTGCGGTTGGGCAGCGAAGTCGCGCAGACCGAGGGGATAGATCGGGACGGCGATCCCCTCGAGAAGGCGCTCCAGATCGCGTCGGGTCAGCGATGAGGCATTGTCGATGCCGTCGCTCAGCAAGATGACCGCGCGCGAAGGATTCTTGCCGAGGCGGCTCCGCTCCGGCATCGCCGCGAGGGCGTCGAAGAACGCCGTCTTGCCGTACGGGTGAACGCCGGCCAGAGCTCTGAGGATGGCGTACGGGTTCTCAGTGAAAGGAACCACCTCACGCGCCTCCGACTCGGCAAAGACATAGAGCGCGAAATCGTCTCCCTTGACACGCCTGGCGGTCAGCGCAGCCACCGCTGTCCGCGCCGACTCCATCTTGCCGGCCAAGCCCATAGATCCAGAGGCGTCGACGAGAATCGTGAACGATACCGGCGCGTTCGTGGACTTCTCGAACATGTCGGTCTCGACCGGCCGTCCGTCGACGAGCAGCGTGATCTCGTTGGACTTGAGGTCGGGGATTGGCCGCCCTTTCGTGTCGATCACGGAGAACGGAACCATGACGTAGCCGACCGAATAGGTCTCGGTGAGCTGGGGCACGACGACCGGCTGTGCGGCCAGCGTTGCCGTCGCGAGGGCGAGCCCAGAGGCGAGAAGCGGGATGGAGCGCCACATGCCCTCTGAAAACGAGTTTCTGCACTCTGTCGATTTCATCGGCTGCGCATGTGGTCTCTGCAATGTATCGTAGGCGAAACGAAACACCAACATTGTGAGCGGCGTAACAGCGCGAGGCGGCGGTAAGGGAACCCATCGATGAGGGAACCTCTCCGTGCCCTCAGTGTCTCAACGGCGAGAGCTGATCACTCACGGACGACGGCGCATGTGATGAAGTTCTTGCGGAGTCGTTCCAAACGCTTCTGCTCCCCTTCCGGCTCCGTTGCATTCTGCCTTCTGCCTTCCCGACCTCTGCTATCGTTCGCTCCGATGGAGGACCGCGAACGATGAAGAATCAACCGACCTACGACGATGCGAATCTGATTCTGAAGCTCTACGACTTGCGGCGCGAGGACAAGCTGCGGGACGCCCGGAAGTGGTTTGGCTCGATCGCGCCGTTTGCGTCGCGCGAGCAGTGGCTGGAACGGTGCCCGCCGGGCTCGGAGGAGAACGCGTACTACCGGATGGTGACGACCTACTGGGACATGGCGGCATCATTCGTCGTCACCGGGATTCTCAACCGCGAGCTCTTCTACCGCTCGAACAACAGCGAGCTGCTGTTCGTCTGGGAGAAGATCAAGGCCATCGTGCCGAAGATGCGCGAGGCCGCGAAGAACCCGCTCAGCCTCACGCAACTCGAAGAGGTGGCCAAGGGATTCATCGAGCACTACGCGACCAATGCGCCGGGCTTCTACGAGAATTGGGCGGCGACCATCGCGAAGATGGGACAGCCTCCGGCGGCTGCGAACAAGTAAGGCGGCGGGGCGTGAGCGCCCCACCGCCCGCTTGTTCAGCGCCCTCAGTTCGAGCTCTGCTTCGGCACGCAGGGGTCGCTGTCGCTGCCGATGGCATTCGCGCAGGAGAACGACCATGCGAAGTCCATCTGCAGGTAACTCGATGTGCTCGGCGTGGTCGAGAAGTCGGAGTACAGGCTTGGGTCAGGCGCTCCATTGCTGCTTTGCAGGCGCCCATTGCCGGCGTAGAACCCGCCCCCGAAGACAGGCAGGCGCCCGGCGGCTGGATAGACGTTAGAGGTGTGCGGACCAACAGTCGAGCGCGCATGGCACGTCGTGCAGCTCGAGGTGGTCTGGAATCCCGCCTCGGCGATGGAGTTCCCGAGCAGCACCGGCCGGCCGGTGGTGTTCGTGAACGACGTCTGGATCCCGCCCAGCTTGTAGTGCGACCAGAGCGCGGGATCGAGGCCGAAGGTCTGGAACATCTTCAGCAGTTCCGAGCTCGGCTGCCCCGAGGCCGTGACGCCGAAGTTGTCTTGCGGCGCTTCGTAGCGCGCGAAGCAGGGATTGTCCATGTGCTCGAACGAGGCCCAGGTCCACGTAGGAATGACCTTCGACATGAACAGAAACGACGCCAGTCCGTAGAGCTTGCCGTCCGAAACGGTCCAGAAATATTTCGCTTTGTCCGCCGGCTCAATCGGCCGCCAGAGTGCCTTCACCGTTGTGGCATCGGTGGGGAAATGGATCGCCTTCTGCGCCTTGTACGCCGCGACCTGCCCTTCGATATACCAGAGGTTGTTCGAGACCACGTAGTCGAACTGCGCCCGATTGATGAACACCTGCTGCATGGTGTTCGGGTCGCAGCTATCGGCGTCGTAGGGAGGCTTGGGAAGATTGCTCGTGCTTGTCGTGCTGGTGGTCGATGACGATGTCGAGCCTCCGCCGTTCGTGCTCTCGCGCGAAAGGAGAGCGGCGACCAACTCCACCCTGCGTTGCATGCGATCGCGGCGTGTGGAGCCTGTGGCCTGCGCCCAAGTCGGCGGATGCTTCGGATCGGGTCTCGACACGAAGAGATCGATCTGGTTGGCCCAGGTCTGCCAGACGCGCTCGCGGCCGTCGCCGCGTGCGGGCTGGTTGAGCTCGCAGAAGGTCCGCCAGGCATAGCGATCAGGATCCTGGATCGCTGGCTCGGTGACCGGTCCGGTCGTCAACGCGTAGCCCGTGCAGGTGTCGCTGGCGGACATCGCCGGACCTTCCGGCCCACCCTGCTTGGTGGAACCGCAGGGCTCTTGCCGCAGCGGCTCGCTGGGAGCGGCCGAGGTCGTGCTGTCGGTTGAGGCGGAACCGCCGGTTTCGAGCAAGCCCGAGGCTGCGACCGCGAGGACCGCGAGCGCGAAGGCCACGAGAACTGCGCAAAGGATGAGTTTTCTGTTCTTCTGAGGCATGGCCGTCTCCTTATCGTTGCGCGGCGCCGGGAGTAGCGTCGCAATGCCCGGCAACGTAGGCCCCGGGCCGGCCCGGAGTCCTGTTCGATTTCTCTGCGATTTCTCTGCGGAAGGTAAGATGTAGAGAAACGAGGACTTCCGTTGGCAGAGTGGCGAGAGTTTCGGCTCGGAGACTTCCGGATCAGGCCGCAGACCCGCGAGCTGATCGGCCCGGCGGGGACCATTCGCCTCAAGCCGCGGTCGATGGACGTGCTCCTCGACCTCGCCGAACACGCCGGCCAGTTGCGGACCCGCGAGGAAGTGCTAGCGTCGGTTTGGGGCGACATCGCCGTCGGCGAGGAAGTGCTCACCCACTGCATCTGGGAGCTTCGTCAAGCTCTCGGCGACGACCGCCGCGAACCGCGGTTCATCGAGACGCTGCACCGCAGCGGATACCGGTTGATCGCGCCCGTGGTCCCGTCCGGCCAAGTACCTCGCGAATCCGCCGTCGAGCCTCGGGGTCGCGCGGAGGATGATCGTGAGCTCGGCCTGCTGCTCGGGCGCGTGCAACGCTTCTGGATCGAGCAAGTGCTCGAGCGCTCTCTCGGCGGAAACGAGTCGCTGGTGATCGCGGCGGATGAGCGGCCGGATCTGCTGCGGCATCCGTGGGCCGGCGCCGAGCATTCGTTTTCGCTCGCGTCGGAGCATCCGTCATTGCGCACGGCGATTCCTCGGAGCGAGAACATCTTCTCCACATTCGGTCGGATGGGCAGCGCACTTCTCATCGTCGGCGCAATTGGCGCGGGAAAGACGGTGACGTTGCTGCAGCTCGCGCAGCAGGCGCTCGATCGCGCTCGGAACGACCCGGCCGCGCCGATTCCGGTCGTTCTCCCTCTCGCTTCATGGAACGAGCACCCGTTGCCCCTGGAGCGCTGGATCAGCTCCGAGATCCGCGTCCGCTATTTCCTGCCGCGCCAGATGGCGGCGGCATGGCTGGAGCGCGGGCGGCTGTTGCTGTTTCTCGACGGGCTCGACGAAGTCGGCGCCGCGCGTCGTTCCGACTGCATCGAGGCCATCAACCGCTTCCGGCGCGCGATGCCGCTGACCGCGCTGGCGGTAACCTGCCGCGAAGAGGACTACGCGGCGTCAGCCGGCGCCGGCCACAAGCTGGAGCTCGATGGTGCAATCGGATTGCAGCCTCTCGCATCGTCGCAGGTCGCAGCGGCCCTGGCTCGAAATGCGCGACTCGACGGCGAAGACCTCGAGCATGTGGTCACGACGCCGCTCCTGCTCGGGCTCGCGCAGCGGGTACTCGCGGACGAGCGCGAACCGGTGGAATCGGCCTCCGAGCACGAAGCTGACGGCATGCAGGATCGGCTGTTTCGCCGGCTGGTCCGCGACTCCCTCCGCTCGAAGGAAGATCGCCGCGGCTATCGCGAGGCGGAGGCGATCCGGTGGTTATCGCGCCTGGCCCGCACGATGGTCACGCGCAATCGCACCGTGCTGGCGGTCGAAGAACTGCAACCTTCGTGGCTCGTGTCCGCCCGGGACCGGGTGGGATACGTGCTACTCACGCGATTCCTCGCCGGCATCTGGATCGGAGTCGGCGCGGCTTGCTTCCTCGGCGTGCTCGCAAGGAGTGCGACGCTGGCCATCGGTGTCGCCTGTGATGGCGCAGCCGCCGGGCTCGCGATTGCGCTGCTCGACGCCTTCCTTCTCGGCCGGCCGCGATCGAATGGACTCGCCTCGGCCAACCGTCTCGCAAGCAGCTTCGCATATGCAGCGCTTGCTGGATCTGCCGCCGCGGCGGCCGTGCTCATCGTCCATCTCGCTCGCGGACACGGCGTCCTCCCGACGGCGGCTCTCTTTCACGGTCTCCTCTTCGCGCTCATTCTCGCTCGCCCGCTCGGAGCCGTCCGTTTCGACCGAGACGTCGGTGCGGTGGAAGCATTGACGTGGTCGTGGTCCGCCGCCCTGCGCGGATGGTTAGGGGCCGGGGCGTTGACGTGGAGTCTCCTCGCGCTCGGACGCCTTCCCGGCTGGGCGCATGCGGGCGAGGGCGCCTCGGCGCTCTCGACGCTGCCGAACTCATTCCTGTTCGCTCTCGCTCCGGCGATGCTGCTGGGCCTCGAGGCCGGAGCGATCGAGGGGAAGACTCGTCCGAATCACGGCATCTGGCTTTCGGCAAGAAACGCGGTGCTCAGCGGCTGGCTCGTGCTTGCAGGGTGTTTTGTCTCAGTGGTCGCCGGTTGGCTTCTTGCCCGGAACGGTTGGATCGGCACGGTCTACATCCTGCGCAACGTCCGGATGCAGCCGGGCCTCCAGCTCCTCGCGGCGGTTGGCGGTTGCTTCGCGCCGCTGGCTGCTCTGCGCTTCGGCGGTCTCGACGTCGTCAAGCACGGCGTGCTACGGCTGCTGCTATGGCACCAAGGCCTTTGCCCGCTTCTCTTCCCGCGATTTCTCGAGCACGCCACGCGCCGAGGCCTCCTGCGCCGCGCCGGCGACGGCTACCTCTTCTTTCACAGCACGCTGATGGCGTACTTTGCGTCGATGGAAGAGTCAGGTGGTTAGTGAGAGTCAGTGATTGGTGGTCTGTAACGTCATCCTGAAGCCGCGTAGACGGCGAAGGATCATCTTGGCAGGGTCGTGGCGGCACAGACAAGAGTGTCTGGGCCACACTTGCCTCGCCGGCTAAGGATGACTTGCCGAGCACGGCCCACTGCCCACTGCCCACCGATCACTGCCACCACAGCTCACCAGCCTTCCGCCTCCCGGAGGTATAATCAACTTCTGCCCTTAAAGGATTCAGGAAGGCTTGGGCCGAGCGAATATGACGGATCACCCAGCGGCTGAAGACCCTGCAGTCGCGAGCGGACGGCTCGTCGTTCGGGCGGTCCTTCGCACGGATGTCGGTCTGGTCCGTGCGGAGAACCAGGATTTCGGCCTCTACACCACGCGGGCGGAGGAGAGCGAGAGCCACACCGGCGGGCGGCTGATGCTCGTGGCTGACGGCATGGGAGGGCATCGGGGCGGCGCGACGGCGTCGCGTCTCGCGGCGCAGACCGTGAAGGCGCAGTACCTCGGCAGCGAGACCAACGATATCCCCTCGGCCCTGCGCGACTCGCTGACACGGGCGAACGCTCGCGTCTATTCCGAAGCCCAGTCCAACCCCGAGCTGCGAGGTATGGGCACGACCACGTCGGCCCTGGTGATCCGCGATGGCAAGGGTTGGTTCGGGCACGTCGGCGATTCGCGCATCTATCTCGTTCGCGATTCGACCATTCAACAACTCACCGACGATCATTCACTGGTCGCGACGATGGTGCGCGAAGGCCTGCTTACGTCGAAAGAGGCCGAGGTTCATCCACGGCGCAACGTTTTGCAGCGCTCCGTCGGCGTCACCGAGGAAGTGGAGGTCGACGTCCGCGGTCCGATCGATGTGCGGATCGGCGACACGTTCATCCTCTGCAGCGACGGCCTGCACGGCGTAGTCAAGGAAGACGAGCTGAAGGAGATCGCGAAGCTCCCGATCGTCGTGGCCGCGGACCTCTTCGTCAAGCGCGCTCTCGAGCGAGGCGCTCCCGACAACGTCACGGTGATCGTCGCGCGCGTCGTCTCGTCGGAAGACGATGAAGTCGAGTACGACCCCTATCTCGATGAGACGCAGCCTTACGCGCCTTTCGATGACACAGCGCCGACGGACTACTCCGCGCACGGCGAAGGCGCTGTGAAGCCAACCGAGCACATCGTGGACACCGTGCCGGCGGAGGCGCCCAAGCCTGAGCATCCCGCATCGGAGAGCGTTCAGACCTCTGGCACCACCTATGACGACACCATGCCGATCGCGCCACCGATCGAGAGCACCGCGCCGCTGGCGAACATCCCTGCGCCGGCGCAGAAGAGCTTGTTCGACGATACCGCCAAGGTGGCGGCGCTGACTGCGCCGTTGCCGAAGACTTCTCGCGACGACACGGCGCCGGTCGCAGCATTGACCGAGAGCCTCGCGAAGCCGCCGGCCGATCCGTTCGATGACACCAGGCCGTCAAAGCCTCGCGGCGCTCTCACTGATGCGCCCGCGAAGAACGATGCGCCGATCCCGGAATCCGAGAAATCGACCGACAAGGTGCCCGCGCTGCGATCGCCTTTGCCGGCCAGTTCGTCCGCGGAGCAAGCTTCCGCGTCACCTGCTGCGGAGACCTCCGCTCCGGCAGCGCCGGCCCCGAAGGCGGCGGCTGCAACGCCCACTCCGCCGCCGCGTCAAGGAAGGACCACGCCGGTGAGTCCACTCAAGCCGCCGATCCCCGAGCCGAGGAATCCGCTGCTGAAGTGGATGCTGATCACGGCGTTGACGCTCGGAGCGGCCGGAGCCATTTTCTTCTGGAGTCAGCAACACGGAGCGGCCTCGAGCCAGATGCGACGCTGATCCGATCACCATGGTCTCCCGCCCCACCTCTCCCGCCGCCCGCCTTGCATGTCTCGCCGCCCTCGCCGTGGCGGGGTGTCGCCGCGACCAGGCGCGGCTGCTCGACGACGTGATGAAGATGGCCTACTGCGTGAAGCCTGCGGTTGTGCGCGTCAGCGCGTACGCGACAGCGCAATTCCGATACGAACCGCGATCGATGGTCGTCGTTGAGAAAGCTCTTCGCGCGGATGGCTACCAAGTCACGGCGCAGAACGTGACCGGGGAGACAGCCAGCGTCGAGACCGGAGCGGGCGGCTCTGGCAGCGGATTCATCATTCACCCGGACGGATTCATCCTGACCAGCGGTCACGTCGTTGCACCGACGCGCGACGCCGCGGAGATCCGGCGCGATCTCCTCCGCAACGGCGCGATCTCGGCGCTGCTGAAGCATTTTCCGCTCGACGATCTACGGGCTCTGTATCGCGGCGAGGCCTTGAACCGCTATATCGATCTGCTGGCTTCGACAGCGACGCTCGACCGGATCGTCGTGGTGAATGACGTGGAATTGTCGAATGGCGAGAAGTTGCCGTTTCAGGTTCGCCGATTTTCGCCTCCGTTGAATCAGCGAGGCTCGGACCTGGCGTTGCTGAAGGTTGAGCGTAAGAATCTTCCGATCCTGCGCCTCGGCGATTCCGAGGCCACGCGTGTGGGCGAATCGATCTGGTCCGTCGGCTATCCGGCCGTGGCCAGCAGCACCGACGAAATCATCGGCGGCTGGCTCTCGCGGGACAGCGACCTCGAGGCGACGTTCAATCCCGGCACGATCACCGCGATCAAGCGAAACGTCGCGAACACGCCGGTGTTTCAATCGAATGTCGCCATCTACCGAGGCAATTCGGGGGGCCCGGCCGTGAACCGCGAGGGAGAGGTGATCGGCATCTCGACCTGGGGCCGCGCCGACGCCGAGCAGATCAAGTTCCTGGTTCCGATCAACGTGGCACGCGGGCTGCTCGCGGAATCGTCCGTCCCGGCAAATGTGGACGGCGAATTCAACCGCGCCTGGCGCACTGCGCTCGATCAGGCCAACGAGGGGAGCTGGACCGAGGCCAAACGCAATCTGACGCGGGCGTCGGCGCTGCTCCCTGGCTCGCCTGACATCATCCGCTTCAGCCGCGACGCCGACCGCGCTCTCAAGGATCTGCCGTTCTGGAAGCTTCACACGACTGCGATTGCGATCGCGGGTGCGGGACTGCTCGTGGTCGTGATCGCGATGGCCTTCATGCACCGCCGGGAACGAATCCCGAGCGACCTGCTTCTGAACAAGACAGCAGAGACGATCGTGGCGCCGGATGGTCGCGGCCGGGCCGAGAGTGCACCGTCGCCGGGCATCCCATCCATCCTCGGGCGGTTCACGATCCTGAACGGGTCCCGGGCCGGCGAGCGGCTCGGCCTCGGCGGGTCAGGCATTCGGATCGGACGGGAGTCAGCATTTTGTGAGATCGTATTGGAGAATCCCAAGGTGTCACGGCTGCATGCCGAGGTTGTGTCGATCGACGGCAAGGTCCTGCTGATCGACCGGAATTCCTCGAACGGTACTTACGTAAACGACCAGAAGATCGACAAGCGTATCCTCAAAGATGGCGACATTATTTACTTCGGCGGCCGCAATGCCGTCGCGGTGGCATTTCATGCGTGAGGGACGTCGTGGCTGACAAGCGGTGTGAGAACGGGCACTTCATCGACGATTCATGGGATCTCTGTCCCTACTGCCCGGTGGAGAACAACGAGTCGGAGATGCCGATCGTCCGGCCATCGCGGCTGGTCGAGCCGTCGCGCGCTGCCGTACCGGAGCGGCGACCGATCACAGCGGCCATGCCGCCTCTCCGCGACGCGTCAGCCGAACCGGTCGAGCGCACCGTGGCCGCGCCACGCGATCACTCGCTGCAGCCGAAGCGGTACGTCGTCGGCTGGCTGATCGGGCTCAACGGCGCCGCCCGAGGCGAATCGTTCCCGGTTCGCATGGGGCGAAACGTGCTGGGCCGCGACCGGAGGTCCGATGTCGTGATCAACGACGATCAGGCCTCTGCGCACCATGCCGACCTCGTTTTTCGGCCGGAAGAGAGACGTTTCATCCTCATGGATCACAATTCAACGAATGGGACTTATGTCAACGAGGGAGAAATTGAGCCGCGCCGCGATCTCGCCGCAAGCGACGTCATTCGGATCGGATCGCACCGCTTCCTGTTCATGCCCCTGTGCCATGAAGGCCTCTACTGGGATGACGAGGGGGCGCTGAAATGATCGGCAACATCATTGGCAGCTATCGAATCGAGCGGGAGATCGGCGAAGGCGGCATGAGCCATGTCTACGTCGGGCGGACGGTCTCGGCCACGCCGGTTCTGCCCGAAGGCTTCCAGATCGTGCTCAAGGTCATGTCCGAAGAGCTCGCCGGCGAAGTCACAGCCCGCAAGCGCTTCGTGAAAGAGGCCCAGATTCTCTCCAAGCTGCGCCATCGCTACATCACCCGCTTTTACGAGTTCATCAACAATCAGGACAACGCGGTCCTGATCATGGAGTTCGTCGAAGGCACACCGGTCGACGTCCTCCTCGCCGAGAAAGGCGCAATGCCGCTCGCGGACGGCATCGCAGTCACACAGTGCCTCCTCGAGGCTCTCGTCTATGCGCACGGCAAGGGCATCATCCACCGCGACATCAAGCCTGCGAACCTGATCCGCGAGCGCAATGGCAGCGTGAAGGTGACGGACTTCGGGATTGCGAAGATCAAGGAGGGCGGCGGGGCGGCAGGGCAGACGGTGCTGACCAAGTCCGGCTTTCTCCTCGGGACTCCGCACTACATGTCGCCCGAGCAGATTCGTGAGCCGAAGGACGCCGGCGCGAAGAGCGATGTCTATTCCGCCGGCGTCGTGCTCTACGAGATGCTGACCGGAAGCCTTCCGTTCAACAGCCGCTCGCTGCCGAAGTTGATCGATGCTGTCTATCGCGGCGAGAAAGCGGCGCCGAGCCAGCTTCGCCCGGAGATCGATCGCGAGCTCGAAGCGATCATCCTCAAGGCCATGCAGCCGCGCAGCGATCAGCGCTTTGAGAGCGCCCGCGAGTTCTACGAGGCCCTCGAGGAGTACGCGGCCCGTCCGGAGATGGGCGGCATTCCCGCGGCGCGCCCGGTTGCCGTCGTCGAGCCGCCGCGCCCCGCACCCGCGCCGAGACCGCTCCAGTGGGCCCTGGTCAACGTAAAACAGGAGGCAAACGAGAAGCACCCGATTCAGGGCGAGAGCATCATGGTCGGCAGGGATCGCACCTGCGCGATCGTCCTAACGCATCCCGCTGTGTCGCGGAGACACGCCAGGATCACGCTGAGCGGGAGCAGCTTCGTGGTCGAGGATTTGAAATCGGCCAATGGAACCTATGTCAACAATGCCCGCGTGGAGCGGGCCAGTCTCAAGGCCGGCGACGTCGTGCGATTCGGTGCCGACCCCGCGTGCAGTTACGTCTTGCGGGATCACTGATGCCGAGCCCCTGCCGCGTTAGGAAGAGGAAGCCCCGATGAGCAACATCACCTGCCTTCGCTGTAAAGAGCCCATTGATTCTGAACTGGACGCCTGCCCCCATTGCGGCGAGCGGGTGACGCTGTTCCAGCGGACGTATGCCGCCCGGCTGATCGACGGCAAGTATCAGATTCTCGACCGCCTCGGCATCGGCGGTATGGGGGAGATCTTCAAGGTCCGCCACATCCACCTCAACGAGCTCCGAGTCATCAAGATCATGCGCCCGAACGTCGCGTCCGACGATCAGGGACTGCAGCGCTTCCTTCAGGAGGCGCGCACGTCGACGATGATCAAACACAAGAACCTGGCCATGCTCTACGACTTCTCGCAGCTCGACGACGGGTCGTATTACATGGTGTGGGAGTTCATCGACGGGACGAACATCCAGAAATGGATCGCCCAGAACGGCACGGTACCGGCGCGGCTGGCGGTCGAGATCTCGATCCAGGCATTGACCGGGTTGGAGCACCTGCACTCGATGGGTCTGATCCATCGCGACATCTCGCCTGAGAACATCATGCTGTCGCAGGATCATCACGGAAAGCTGCTGGTGAAGGTCATCGACTTCGGGATCGCCAAGCAGCTCGCCGAGGGCGAGTCCGGCCAGGGATTGACGCAGACCGGCATGTTTCTCGGCAAGCTCAAGTACGCCTCGCCGGAGCAGGCCGGCTTCCTCAAAGAAGGCGAGCACATCGATCCTCGCAGCGACCTCTATTCATTCGGCATCGTCATGTACGAGATGCTGGCCGGCCGCGCGCCGTTCCAAGCCACGAACCCGCACGGCTACATCCTCAAGCACGTCACCGAGAAGCCTTTGCCGATCATGGAGGCCAACCCGGCGGTCAGTGTGCCGCCGAAGCTGGAAGCGATCATCCAGAAATCGCTGGAGAAGAACCGCGAGGCGCGCTTTGCAACCGCCGCGGCGTTCGCCGGAGCGCTCGAACAGATTCGCGGCGAGATTCAACCAGATCAGAAGTACGGGCTCGGCGAACGGATGGTCACCCTCTCCGGCGCGCAGACGTTGATCGACGCTCCGAAGCTGACGCGATCCGACACGACCGGCGCGACCCCGGGCACGCAACAGACGTTCGGCGCCGGCGGAACGAAGCCTGCGCCGCGCGTCGGCCCGGCAGGCACCCGCGCCGCCGCGGACGAAGCCACCGTGATGGAGCGCGATCTCTCCGGCCCGCAGACACTCTCCGGAGCTGCGCCGACAACCCTCGAGCGGAAGTCGTCTGGTGACGAGGCCACGGTGATGGAGCGCGTCGGCGCGTCCGCAGCCTCGACCGTGCTCGAGCCGAAAGCCGGATGGGAAGCTGGCGGCGCGGTCCCAACCGTGCTGGAGCGCAAGGTCGGTCAGGCACCGGCCTCGCAAGCGAAAAGCCGTACCGGGCTCTTCGCCGGCATCGCCGCCGCGATCCTCCTCCTCGCCGCCGGTGTCATTTACTGGGCGACTCGCAGGACGCAACCCGTCACGACGACTGTCGCTCAGAGCGGGACCAGCGTGACAGCGACGGCCGCCGGAGGCCCTCCGATTCCGGCCGGCCGCGGCGTTCTCCTGCTCTCGGCCTCGCCGTGGGGTGATCTCGATAAGATCGTCAGCGCGAAGGACAACACGACCATCTCCGTCGCCGAGGACAACCGCTCGACGCCCGCGCGAATCGAGCTCGAACCGGGCAACTATCACGTCACCTTGAGCGGGCCCAGTGGAACCAGGACGTTCGACGTCAGCATCGACGCCGGAAAGAGCGTGCCGAAGAACATCGACATGAGCAAGGTCAATCTCGATGACCTCGCTAAGGAAGTGAGCCAGCAATGACGATGGCGTTTCGCAGAGCCTCGCTCGGGGCAATTTGTTTCCTGCTGGTGCTCGGCGTCGCCTTCGCATCGTGGTACGACGATTATGACGACGGCGTGAAGGCGGCGAGAGCAGGCAAGTGGCAAGTCGTCGTCCAGAAGATGACTTCCGCGATCGCCGCCAAGGGCAAGGAGAACAGCACCGAGCGCACGTACGGCGCGATCTTCATCAACTATCACCCGTACTATTACCGCGCCGTCGCAAATCTCAACCTCGGCAAGTACGAGCAGGCCATCTCCGATCTGGAGAAGACGAGCGGACCCGGCGAGCTCGACCTCGGGCCGATTGAGACGCTCATGCAGCGCGCGAAGTCGAAGCTCGAGGCGCAGAGCGCGCCGCCCGAGCCGCAGCCATCGCCGGTCCCGCAGCCCAGCCGCGGGCCGGCTCCACAACAGCAACCACCGCCGCTCCCTGTGCCGGCGGCACCGGTCATGGATCCCGCTCTGCGGCAGCGTGCGGACGGCGCGGTTGCGACGGCGCAGAAACAGATGGAGCAGGCGCTGGGGCGCAAGGCCAGCACGAATCCCAATTACGGCAATGGTCTGCAGAGCCTCGCTCAGGCGCGCACTCGCGTCGCCACGGCGAAGACAAATGACGATCTCAATCAGGCCATCGCCCTGGCCAACAACGCCGGCATGTTCTTCGACGCTGCCACTCCGCCCGGTGTCGCGCCCGCGCCACCGCCACGGGTTCAACCGGTGCCGCAACCGTCGCGACAGACATCGGCCACCAGCACGATCCTGGCGGAAGACAGCACCCTGATCAGAAAGGCCTTGTCGGATTACTTTGCGGGAGAGTTCGAGTCCGCCAGCCGCCAGTTCACGGACCTTTCCATCAGGCAGCCAAAGAACGCCTGGATCTGGGCATTTCTCGGTGCTTCGCAGTATTCGCTCTATGCCTTCGAGGCGAATGAGGCTTACAAGTCGCAAGCCCTCGATTCGTTCCGCAGAGCGAAGGTCCTCCGGAAGTGGGATGGCGGCCTGCCGCAGAAATACTTCTCCAAGCGCATCCGTAAGGTGTTCCAGAACGCTGGATAGATGTTTCTTGTGACACAGACACTCGGTCTGTGCGGCAAAGACACTCTTGTCCGTGTGGCACAGACACTCTGTGTGGCACAGACACTCCTGTCTGTGCACCCCAAATCACAATTGCAATCAATTGATCTAGCCGCTCGGCGCAACCAGTGGCGTTGCCCCTGACGGCACCCAGGCAACGGCCTGCATGGCGGCGAGCTGTCGCAGCGCTTCGTTCTGCTGATGGATCCCCGATCGCAACAGCAGAATCGCCAGAAGCCCGGGCAGGCCGCCCACCAGCGCGATCCCGATGAACGGCATGACCAGTCCCGTGCCGAACGACCGCGCCGGCGACTGCGCGAAATCGGCAATCGCGGCGACGAGCAGGCCCACTGACAGTGCGCCGAACAGCGCAGCGCCAAATCCGCCGAGTACGGCCTTGATTGCGCCGCGACGGCGCAATCCCCGGATGCGCCGCCGCATGTCGATCGCATGCTGTTCTGGCGGGAGCAGCGACTCCTGCCCCGCCTCCGAGCGCCGGACCAGCCTGCTCGTCCACCGCCAAGCCACGATGAGCGCGGTGAGGAAGAACGCCAGACCCGCCAATGCTGCCTCACCGGAGGCCTCAACCTTCGCATCGCGGCCCGCCTCGGCTGCGAGGAGCGGGAAATCGTAGATTCCATGGAGCAACATCGCCGCCGCGATGCCGCCAATGGCCTTTCCCAACACGCCGTCGCTCTGACCCGCTCTAAGGCTCAGAACCGCGCGGCCGAGGTAGTAACCGGCGATAGCGCCCATGAACGCGTGCATCGGCACGGAGGTTAGCGCGCGCATCACAGCGATTCCGACGCCACCCTGGGCCACGTAACCGAGGTTCTCGATCGTCGCGAACCCCGTCGCCGCCACGGCGCCGTAAACGATTCCGTCCATTTCCTCATCGAAGGCTTTCCGCCGGAAGCTGTACAGCAGGAGAACGAACGCCTTGCAAAGCTCCTCGGGAATCGCCGCGAGCAAAAATGCGGTCACGAGTCCCTTGGCGATCGGGCCGTCGCCGTGGATCATCGGCCGGACGAGATCCGCGAGTCGAAACTCGATCAACCCGGCAACGATCGCCGAAGCAGCGCCGAGGAGGAACGTCATCCAGAGCACTCCGGGCGGTTCCGGAAAACGGTCGTGCCTGTGGAAATACCAAACCAGCACGATCGCCGGAGCAATAGCCATAACCGCCGTGTTCGGTGTGAGCATCGACTGCTGCACCTCTCCTGTGGCCCGCCAAAGTCGAAGGGACTGCGAAGTATCCCGCAGTTCGCCGGCGGGCGCTACCTCATGAAGGCCGCCGGGCAATCCATTATGATTTCCATTGAGCGGATCTACGAATGAGACGATCTCTTGCAACGATCGCTGTGATTGCATCGATCGCAGCGACCGTTGCGCTCGCGTCGCGGACCACTACCCCCGCGCTTCATGCCGACAAGATCGTCATTGAGAAAGCCGCGCGCAAGCTCACGCTCTACAACAATCGCGCTATCGTCAAGACGTATCAGGTCGCTCTCGGACCGTCTCCGGTCGGTCCGAAGCAATGCCAGGGCGACAAACGCACGCCGGAAGGCCTCTACCGAATCGACGGCCGAAACTCCTCGTCCCACTACCATCGGTCGCTGCACGTCTCGTATCCGAACGCACACGACCTGGCCGTCGCGCGCGGCAAGCGATGCAGTCCCGGCGGCGACATCATGATCCACGGCATCACGAACGGCTACGGCTGGCTCGGCGCCAAACATCGGGCTGTCGACTGGACTCTCGGATGCATTGCCGTCACTGACGATGAGATCGAGGAAATCTGGAACGCGGTTCCAAACGGAACGGTGGTCGAGATCAAGCCGTAGGGCGCAGCCGCTCGTGTCATCCTGAGCCGGCGAAGCCCCCCGAGGGGGCGAAGCGCGGCGAAGGATCTCCTTGGCAGGATCGCGATACTCGCAAGGAGATCGGCGTGCGTCATTTGAAAACGCGCAGACACCAGGGCCGCGCAATCTCCGCTCATCTTTCTTGTATCCTGATCGCCCATGTCCCGAATCAAGATCATCGGTGCCGGTCTCGCCGGATCGGAGTGCGCGTACGGGCTGGCCCGCCGCGGCCATCAAGTCGATTTGTTCGAAATGCGGCCGGTGCGAACCACCGAGGCACACCAGACCTCGGACCTCGCGGAGCTGGTCTGCTCGAACTCGTTCCGCTCCTCGGCTGTGGCGAATGCAGTCGGCCTGCTGAAACATGAGATGGGCCTTCTCGACTCGCTCGTCATCCGTTGCGGCGAGAAGGCGAGAGTGCCGGCAGGCGATGCCTTCGCCGTCGATCGCGCGCGCTTTTCCGCTGCGGTCACAAACGCGATCGCCGGCGAACCGAATGTCGTGCTGCGCCGTGAAGAGATCACCGGCCTCGGCCGCGATGGCTATGACTTCCTCGTCGTCGCCACAGGGCCTTTGACCAGCCAGCCGCTCTTCGATGCAGTCAACGACTTTCTGGGTCGGGACGGTCTCTACTTCTATGACGCCATCGCGCCGATCGTCGCCGCTGAATCGCTCGACATTCCCAAGCTGTATTGGAAGTCGCGGTACGGCAAAGGCTCCGGCACCGACTACCTCAACGCTCCCATGAGCCGCGACGAGTATCTGGCGTTCGTCGACGCGATCCTCGCGGCGGATCTCTATCCGCTTCACGATTTCGAGCGGGCTGCGCACTTCGAAGGATGCCTGCCGATCGAGGAGATCGCGAGCCGCGGAGTGGACACGCTCCGATTCGGCCCGATGAAACCGGTCGGCCTCGAGCACCCGATGACCGGCGAGCGCCCGTACGCCGTGGTCCAGCTTCGGAAAGAAGACCTCTCGGACGAATACTTCAACCTCGTTGGCTTTCAGACCAAGATGAAGATCGCCTCGCAGAAGACGGTCCTCCGAATGATCCCCGGCCTGGAGAACTGCGTCGTCGCGCGCTGGGGCTCGATGCACCGCAACACTTTCATCAACGGCCCCAAGCATCTCCTTCCGACGTTCCAGACCAGAAAGGACGACCGGATCTTCTTCGCCGGCCAGATCACCGGCGTCGAAGGGTACGTGGAATCGTCCGCGGTCGGTCTGCTCGTCGCGCGCTACATCGACGAGATCGTTCGCGAAGGCGCGGCGCATCCTCTGCCGTACCACACGGCGCTCGGCGCGCTCAGCCGCCACGTCGCCGAATCGTCGCCCGATCGGTACCAGCCCTCGAACGTCACTTGGGCGCTGATCGAAGACATCGTTGGCAAAGCGCGCAAAAGCGAAAAGCGCGAGCGGCAGGTGGCGGCGGCGGTTCGGACGATCGAAGAGATCGCCGGGCCGCGCGTTGCCGCGACGGCCGCGCTCCTCGATTCCGCGATACGCTGAAGTTCCGTGAACGATCACTACCGCACCATCGCCGCCTCTTGCGAACATCGGCTGAAGGTGGAGCGCTCCGACTTCCTCGGCATCGCATTTCCCGCGACCACGGATGAGGAGTTTTTCGCCGAGCTCGCGCGAATCGAAAAACGCTTTTTCGATGCCACCCACCACTGTTGGGCCTTCCGGCTGTTCGCAAGCGGCGATGTGCGAGCCCGGAGCTCCGACGCCGGCGAGCCGTCCGGGACGGCAGGGAAGCCGATTCTGGGAGCGATCGAGAGCGCGGGACTCCACGACCTCGGACTGGTCGTCGTTCGATGGTTCGGCGGCGTGAAGCTCGGCACCGGCGGGCTGTCGCGCGCCTATCGCAGCACGGCCATCGAGACGCTGAAAGCCGCGCGGACCGAGGAGCGATTCATCTACGACACGTTTCGCGTGGTCGTGCCCTTCGCCATGCTCGGCAGCGCCTACCGCCTGGCCGATCCGCCGGCGGTCGTGCTCGACGGCGAGGAGTTCGGTGAGGTCAACATCTTTACGTTTCGAGTGCGCACCTCGCTAGCGGAGGCCTTCCGGAAGGACCTGGCGGCGAAGCGGCTCGAAGTGCTGGAGGGTTGACGTCAAATCGGAGCATGTACCGATGGCCCGGCATCCTGCCAAGACTCCAGGGCCGCACTTACAAAGTTCGGCCCCTACGCCGGCAGTTCCGTCGCCCAGAGGATGAGGAACTTCGTGACCTCGATGTTCCGAGGCGAGGCGGTGACGATGATCTCCTCGATCGATCTCGCCTTGGCATTGAGCTCCTCGCGAAGGGCGTCGAGCTCCTTGTCCCACGACTTCTGAATCTGGGCGATGTTCTCCACGTAGTCGGTCTCGCGAAGAGAGTGCGGCCCGTCGCTCGTGGCCGGCTTGCCGCTCGTGATGTTGTAAAGAGCCTGCCCCCACGCGACGTTGACGTCGGAGCCGCTGCCCTCCTCGTCGACCGTCTTCTCCTTCGCCTCGATCTCGCGCTGCTCGCGCTCCGACCGCTCGCGAAGCTGGTCGATGCGGCGCCGGAATGTGGTCTCGAGCCGCTCGACCTCCGGCTCGAGGCGGCGCGTGACTTCCTCCAGACAGCGTCCCAGGAACGCCTCCCGGTCCTCGTGCACCTCGGAGTAGAAGCCGAAGGCGGGATTATGAAAGATATGCAGGCGCTCCCTCTCCTCGAGAAACTGCCTGAACGATTCCTCCGACTGCGTAGCGCCCTGCATGAGCGCCTCGGGACTGATAGAGATCTCGAGCTTGTGTCGCGGATCGGGAACCGCGCGAATGTCGAGAAGCTCCGGATCCATCGGCGTTCCGTGGTGCCACAGCACCTTCCCGTCCGACGGCTCGATCGGCGCGACGAAGGATCGCACCAGCGTCTGATGAACGCCGCTCCGCGGCTCGCTGTGCGTAACCACACCCTCGGCAAGAAGAAACGGTTTGTAGTCGCCGCTCGCGCCGCCGTAGACGAACAACTGCTCGAGCTGCGCCTCCGGCGGGCGAGCCATGAGGCGTCCTCGCACGAAGGAAAACGACGCCTGTGAATCGTCGCTTGCGTCCACCGTCAGACCGTTCGCAGCCGGGACGGCATCCACCACCCTACCAGGCACCGCCGCAAGGGCTCGCGTGATCGCCTCCCGCCGGTCGGGAGGGCCGAGCAACACGACGCACCCGCCGCCACCCGCGCCACATACCTTTCCGCCCCAGGCGCCCGCATTTCGCGCCGCGCTGATAGCCGCATCGATCTCGGGAGTGGAGATTCCCTCGATCAACGCCTTCCGCGCTTCCCATTCCTCGGCCAAGGCCGCTCCGGCAGCCTCGAGGTCCCCGCTCGCGAGCGCCCTCTCCATCGCCACCGAGATCGCGGCGATGCGGTCGAGTCCTTCGGTCACGGCGAGGTCTCCGTCGACATGTCTCTTGTACATCTGCCAGTTGTTCGTCCCGGAGAAGCGGGCGATGCCGCTGTAGTGCAGGACCATGTGATCGGTGAGCTCGGAGAGCGGCAGAGGAATCGTATGTCGCGACGGAGCCCCGGGATTGAGATGCAGGGCACCGAGGCCGCCGTAGACCGGCGGGTAGCAATCCTGAATCCCCGCAGGCAATCCGAGGAGCCGGGTCTCGAGGTCGCGAACAAGAGCGATCAGATCCTCGCCTTCGACCGGATGATCGACGATCTCGGAGAGAGCCCGGACGAGCGTGATCGCCAGCGCTGACGAGCCCCCGAGGCCGGAGCCGCGGGGAGCGTCGGTGCGGGTCGTGATGCGGAGGCCGCCGGCGCGGAAGTGCTCGAGCGCGCGATGGATCAGCGCCACTTTCGGATCGCCCGCGAGGTCGCGCGGCGACGCGTAACGGCGGCGATACTGCTGACCGACGAGATAGATTTCGATGCTCTCGTCACCGCTATGTACGACCTCCGTTTCCGCGTAGTAGGAGATCGCCACGTTGACGGTTCGAGCGCCGGGATGGAACAGGTAGAGCGGCCAGAGATCGAGGGTGCCTCCAGCCAGATCGGCGCGCACCGGCGCCCGGACAATGACCTTTTTCATGGGTGAGAGATGACCCTAGAACAGTGCCCGGCGTTTCGGCGCGACCTGCGCAACCTGCTCGGCGGGCGCGGCCAGTCGAGGCTGAAGGCGCGCAATCCTCGCGCGAAACTCCTCCAACCCCTTGCCCCGCAGCGGGTCCGGCGTCGTCGATCTCAGCTTCATCGGGTCGAGCCATTCGCCGTTGTCGGAGATGCGATAGTCGAGGTGCGGTCCGGTCGCGAGGCCGGTCGCGCCGACGTAGCCGATCACCTCGCCTTGCGTGACCTTGCAACCCGGGCGGATGCCCTTCGCGAAGCGCGAAAGGTGGAGATAGTGCGTTTCGATGTGATTTCCGTGGCTGATCCGGATGTAGTTCCCCGCGCCGCCTTTGCGCCCGGCATCGAGAACAACGCCGTTGGCCGTGGTCATGACCGGCGTCCCGACCGGCGCGCCGTAGTCGACGCCATGATGCGGGCGAAGGATGTGCAGAATCGGATGGTACCGGTTCATCGAGAAGCCGGAGGTGATGCGGGAGTACCGGAGTGGCGCCCGTAAGAACTGCTTCTGCAACGGCGCTCCTGCGCCGTCGTAATAGCCGCCCTGGCCCTCGGCGTCATCATTGCGAAATGCCTCATACGTTTTCCCGCGATGCTGAAAACGCGCGGCCATGATCTTGCCCGATCCGACCGGATCGCCGTCGACGTACTTCTTGCGGACGACGAGGCTGAACGAGTCGCCCTTCCTGAGAGCGAAGAAATCGATGTCCCATTGAAAGATGTCCGCGATCTGCTGGACGAGCTGAGGACTCTCGCCGCCACCGCGAACCGCATCCCACAGAGAGGTATCGACCCTGCCGCCTAGCGTGGTCTCGGCCTCGGTCACCGTTCCTTCGCGGCTCTTGACGTCGAAGTGATCGCCATTCCTTACGGCATCGACCTCGCCCCAACCGATCACCTTCATCTCCACGCTGTCCACAATGCCGGTGCGATCGTGATGGAATCGGAGAAGATGGCCTGGGCGAAGGCGGCGCAGGTCGACGGTTTTTCCGAATTCGGACGTGAGGGCGGCGGCGT
>DASQGS010000295.1:0-12345 GCA_035632455.1 Thermoanaerobaculia bacterium
TGGGGATGGCCAACGGTGGAGACTCCGGTGGAGACGGCTCCAGCTCCTGATCCGCAAGACCCGGAATCCGAGGCGCCGGAAGCAATCGTCCGGCGCATCCGGCGCATCGCCTTGGGCGCGTACGCGGCCTTTGCGATCTACCTTTCACTCGCTGGCGGGCTGCGCGCCGTCATCGGATTGACTTGTAGCGCAGCGGTGATTATGATCAACTTCCTCTGGCTGGAGGAGATCGTCAACACGATTCTTCAGCCGGCGCCGCGCCTGCGAGCCTGGAGATTGTCGCTGCGAACCCTGGCGCGCTTCGCTCTCCTCGGCACGGCGCTTTCGGTAGCGATCTTCGTAGCTCGTTTCAACTCTCTCAGTGTCTTGCTGGGGTTCTCGATCGTGGTGGTGGGAATCATGGGTGAAGCCCTGTACTCGACGTACCGCAGCTTCACAGGATAAGGTGGCTCAAGCTCGGCGATGGAACACGAACACTCGATTCTCTACGGACCCGTGAACGCGCTCTGGCACAGCGTGCTGCGGTATGGCCCCATGAATGCGCTGTGGCACTTCATGCAGCAGCGATTGGGCTGGAACATTGGGGACATTCCCGATCACGTGGTCATGGCTCTGCTTGTCCTGGCGATCAGCAGCATCGTTTTCCCGCTCGCTTCGCGGAGGATCAGCCGCGACAATCCCGGGAGTTTCCAGCACATCCAGGAGCTCCTCGTCGGCGGCCTCAAAGCCTTGATGCAAGACATCATCGGCCACGGTGCCGATCGCTTCCTCTACATCATCGGCGGCTTCGCCATCTTCATCTTCATCTCGAATATCTTCGGCCTCTTCTACTTCCTGCAGCCGCCGACGAGCAACGTCAACACCACGTTTGCGTTGTCAATCACGGCGTTTCTCTATTACAACTATCAGGGCATCAAGACTCAGGGCTTCCTGCACTATCTGAAGCACTTCGCGGGACCGATCTGGTGGCTGGCCCCGCTGATGTTCATCATCGAGATCATCGGCAACTTTGCCCGTATCCTCTCCCTCGGAATGCGTCTGTTCGGCAATATCCTCGGCGAGCACACGGCCACCGGCATCTTCATGGGCATGCTTCCGTTCGTCGTTCCCTGGCCGATGATGGGCCTGGGAATCTTCGGCGCTTTCCTTCAGACGTTCGTCTTCATCATGCTGACGATGGTGTACATCAGCGGCGCCGTCGCGGCGGAAGAACACTGATCACCGTTTCCAAACATCCAGGAAAGGAGGAGTTTCGTTTTGAATAAGAAAATCATCTTCATGTTCGTCGTATTGGCGCTGCTGGCCGTCTCGTCGTTCGCCCAGACCAAGCCGTACGAGCCGCTTTCCGGCGCCAACCAGGTCGGCGTGCGCTGGGGGCTCGTCTCCGCGGCCTTCGTCCTCGGCGTGGCGGCGGCCGCCGGAGCAATCGGCCAGTCCCGCGCCATCGCTGCCGCGTGCGAGGGCATCGCCCGAAACCCGAGCGCGGCAGGTCCGATCCGTCTGGCGATGATCATCGGCCTCGCCCTCATCGAGTCGCTGGTCATCTACTCTCTGATCATCGCCTTCATCGCCGTCGGCAAGTAGACCCAGAGAACAGCATCACGGACACAAGGGCCCGGCGCGCAGCCGGGCCCTTGTATTTGTGGCGGTAACGTTACTCCCTATTCTTTGACCACTTTCCCGTTCTTCATCACAAACCGCACATCCTTCAGTACGCCGATATTCTTCAGCGGATCGCCGGATACCGCGACGATGTCGGCATAAGCGCCCGCCGCGATTACACCGAGGTCGCTGGTCATGTCGAGCATCTCCGCGGGGCGCGACGTCGCCGATCGGATCGCGTCCATCGGCTTCATTCCGAATTCCACCATCCGCTCGAATTCCTGGGCGATCGGCTCGGTCCATGAGAAGCCTCCGACGTCGGTGCCGAAGACGATCTTGATGCCGGCCTTCATGGCGCGCTGGAACGACGGTCCGTGCAAGTCAACCCGCTTGCGATCGCGTTTGCCGCCAGGTGTGTCCGGCGGCTCGTTGTGACTGTAATAGACCGTGAGCGTCGGGCAATACCACGTCCCCTGCTTCAGCATCTGGGCGATGGCCGCGTCATCGAGATCGAGGCCGTGCTCGATGGAGTCGCAACCGCCGTCGAGGGCGCGGTGCAGTCCCTCGCCGTTGTAGGCGTGGCAAGCCACCTTGCGCCGCTGGCCGTGCGCTTCGTCGACGATCGCGCGGAGCTCCTCCACAGTCAGCGTCGGCTGCGAGACGAGGTTGCCGGCCTTGTCGACCCACGAGCGGTGGGTCATGTAGACCTTGATCCAGTCCGCGCCGTGGTCGATCTGCTCGCGTGCGGCCTTGCGCGCCCCGACCGGACCGTCGACGATCTGCACGCCTTTCGGCACGTCGATCTCCGGCGCATAGTCTTCGAGCGGATACCCGCCGGTGGTGGAGATGGCTCGCGTGCAGACGAACATGCGCGGGCCGGGGATGTACCCGGCATTGATGGCGCGCTTGATTCCGACGTCGCCATATCCCGCTCCCTCGGTCTCGACGTCGCGAATGGTCGTGAATCCCTGTTCCAACGCGCGCCGCGCCGAGACCGTGGCTCGCGCCGCTCGGAACGCGATTCCATCCTTCAAGAGCTGCGCGTCGTAGCCACCCTCGGCCGGGTCCTCGCCCTGCAGAAAGATGTGGGTGTGCGAATCTATGAGTCCCGGCAGAACCGTCATCGAGGAAAGATCGATCACCTTCGCCGCCGGATCGACCTTCGTGGTCGCGGCCGGCCCGACCCTCTCGATCCTGTTGCCGCGAATCACGATCACTTGATTACTGCGCGGCTCGCCGGCCACGCCGTCGATGAGCGTTCCAGCCTTGATCACGGTCACGGTTTGTGCTGAAGCGGCCCCGGAAATGGCGCAAAGCACCAGGAAAACGAGGAGTGAGCGCATCGTTCACCTCATCTTGTCGGTTTGAGCGCTCAGTCTACAGGATGGAAGCGCGGCCGGTTACACTGACCGCAATGACCCTTCGCATTATCCTGGTCGAGCCTCGCGAGGCCGGCAACGTCGGCGCCGCGGCGCGGGTGATGAAGAACTTCGGTTTCTCGTCGCTGACGATCGCCGGGGAGCACCCGGATCTGGATCCCCTCGCCGGCTGGTGGGCGAGCGGCGCCGATGACGTCGTCGCGAGCGCCACGTTCACTCCGACGCTCCACGCCGCGATGGCCGGAGCGCACGTCACGGTGGCCACGACCTCGTCGCGCGGACGTGTGCGTCCCGCCGACTTCGACCCGATATCGCTGGCCCGGCATTTCGAGACCCTCGGGGCCGATCAAACGCTCGCCCTCGTGTTCGGACGCGAAGATCGCGGCCTGACCGGCGAAGAGCTCGCGGCGTGCCAGTACACGGCCGTGATCCCGACGAATCAGGCGTTCCCGACCATGAACCTGGCACAGTCGGTCGGTATCTTCTGCTTCGCCTTGTCGCAGATCCGGCCCGCCGAGGCGGCGCGCGATCTGGCGCAGGCGACGCTGGTCGAGCGCCTTCACGAACGCGCCCAGGCGCTGTTGGTCGAGGTCGGATTCCTGCACGGCAATAATCCCGATCGCATCTACGACGATCTCCGGATCATCGCCGGCCGCGCCGCTCTCGACCAGCGCGAGGCGGAGATCCTCCTCGGCATGATCCGCCAGATCGAGTGGAGGCTGCGGCGGAGCGCCGGGTAATGCCCAATTCGTCGCGTGTCTTTCCGTTTCGCCCTTGGGTCCGCCGCGCAGGCCTCTCGATCGTGATCGTGGCCGCGCTCGTCTCCGCGATCATCGCCGCGCTGATTCTCCTGTCGCCGACGGCTCGCTACGGCTGGATCGGCGAGCGCTTCGTCTGGATCTACGTCGGCACGCTCTGGCTCGGCGGCTTGAAGGTCTTCATCGGCACGCTGCGGCCGGTTGCCGAGATCGGAGAGGACGGCCTCGTGCTGCGGCCGTTGCATCAGTTCCGGGCGCGCAGCGTCGCCTGGTCCTCGATCCGGGGAACCGAACAGATGATCGGCGGCGACCGGCTGATCCTCTACTACGACACCGTCCGAGGCCTGCGATTCGTGGCGCTGAACCTGAATCTCGTGAAGGGGCGTCGCGATTTTCTGCTGATGCTCGACGCGCGCCTGGAGGACATGGGATTCGGCGAGAAAACTGTCGAGCGCTCACGGTACAGAACGCGTGGGGGTGGGTGAGGATGGTGAGACAGCGAAGTCCCGTAGGGACGATTGAAAATAGCCCAGGACGCAGTCCTGGGAACCTCGATCGCCCTATCGGTTTCCGTTTGGTGAGTCCCGTAGGGACGATTGAGTCAACGTCAATCGAAAACGTACCTCTCGTCGTACTCAATGCCGTGTTTCTTCAGGAAAGCGATGTACTCCTCCTGAAACGTCTTGCCACGGTGGTGCTCCTCCTGGCCGTGAATGTAGGCGATCGTTTCGTTGACCGCCGAGATGCTGATCGAGAAGGCACCGTATCCCTCTTGCCATTCGAATCCGCGAACCTTGGGAAATGTCTCGTGTACAAACTTCGAGGATCCCGCCTTGATGACCTGCATTGCCTTGGCGATCGCCCACGTCGGCGGGACGGAAAGGAGCAGATGTGCGTGGTCGAAATACCCGCCGACTGCGAGCGCCCGCATTTTGTTTTCGCGCGCAATACCACCCATGAACGGCCATAGGCGTTGGCGGATGTCGGGCTTGAGATGGGGTTCACGGCGCTTTGTGCTGAAGACGCAATGGACAAGAAGGCTCGTGTATGTGTGTGCCATGATCGGCTCCTCGTAGCGATCAGATTCAACCGTCCCTACGGGACTTCGTATTTGGATCGTGCCATCGAAACCCAGGACTGGCGTCCTGGGCTATTTTCAAGCGTCCCTACGGGACTACGCGCCTTCGGCCCTCACGCGTTCCTTGCGTTCTGCGACGACATCTCCGCCTTCCTCGCCGCGCCCACGCCCGCGCCTGCGGCGATCGCAATCAAAGGGACGACCGGAACCCTGAAGCGCGATTCCGACTCGCCGCCGGCGGACATGAAGAGGAAGTAGCCGGTGGTCAGGAAGATCAGCCCGGCGAACGGACGGTCGCGCTTCCAGAGGACCGCGACGCCGAAGAGGGCGAGGAAGATCACCAGCGCATTCCAGGCGTTGAGCAGGAGCTCGACCACCGACTCGTGGAGGAGGCTGACGCTCGCGATGGCGTCGAAATCGCTGTCGAAGAGATTGACCAGAAGCCCGCGGATTGTGAGCTCGGCGTACGCCAGAGGATGTTCGCGAATCACCTCGCGGCCGATCTCGCTGTAATAGACGGCGCAGACCGCGTGATCGAGAACGCGGGGGTTGGCAACCCCCTCTTCTTCACGAATTCGCTGATCGGCCTCGGCCCCCAGCTCTTTCTGCCGGTCCGCGAGATCGGTCGCGAAGTCGCCGTCATCCAAGATGGCCAAAGCCCCTGCGCCTCGCTGCATGATCATGTTCGTTCCGGCGATCGAAGAGATCGTGAAGACGCCGGTGTGGTAGCGGTTGCGAAGTCCCCACGCGATCGGAAGCGGCAACGCTGAAGCGAGGAAGAGCGCGATGAGGCGGACGCGATTGACGCGAAGCGTGAACGCGAACATCGCCGCCACGACGACGAACCAGGCCACCGCGACCGGGCGAATGAGGACCAAAGCACCGAGGAGGAGGCCCGCGACGATGATGCGCGCCGTCGAGATCCGGCCGCGGACGATGGAGAGGACCAGCAGAAAGGCGGCGAAGAGCGCGGCCGTGAAGAACGTCTCGGTAAGCACTTTGTTGGCGTAGTGAATCGACGCCGGGTCGGCCGCGAACACGACTCCCGCCGCGACCGCCGCGAATCGGCTCCCAGTCGCCCTTTTCGTAACGACGTAGATCGCGACGGTCAGCGCGAGATTGAGGAGATGCTGGAAGATCAGGACCGGCACCGGCTCCTTCGCGGTCGAGTGAAAAAGCGCGAGCAGAAGCGGATAGCCCGGCGTTCGCATCGTGTCGGGAACACCCGCGGGCGCGCTGAAACCATGGCCGGCGAGGAGATTCTTCGCCGGCTCGAAGTAGGTCGCGGAGTCGGGGAAGAAGTAGTTGTCGCTGAGGGCGAGATACCCGAGATTCGTCAGCGCCGCCAGGAGAAGGAGGAGGGCCAGGTCGAGGCGCTGCGTTCGCGGCATCGAAGCTCTTATTGCCCGGCGACCCTCGTCGCATTCTTCACCACGCCGAGTGCAACCGCGAGGCTCTCCGGCGGCGCCGCGTGCGTGAGGATCGTGAAGTCCATCACGACGTCACCCAGCGGCAAGGCGCCGTTGGCCATGTGCTCGAACTCGCCCGGCGCCGGTTTCTTGTCGGTGGCCCAGAACCAATAACCGACGGCGGACTTGCTGCGAAGCTCGTTGATCGCCAGCGACGACTGCACCGCCGTCTCCTGGATCATCGCCGATGCCTGCTGGATCGCGGCCTTGATCGACTCCGGCTTCGTAAACTCGGGATCGTCCTGCGGGCTCCAGAGGATCGTGATCAGAAGCTGGGCATCGCGCTGGTCCGGAATCTTGAACGTCACCGTCGGCGGCAGGCCCGGACGTGCGCTGATCTCGGCGGTCCAGCTCTCCGGAATCGAGAATCTGACCGTGCCGTGATCCGGCACGGGAACCGGGAAGATCTTATTGCTCCCTTGAGCAAGCACGGGTGACGCGATAAGAGCGGTGAAGAGCACGCCGAGCGCGATGATCCGTTTCATGAAGTCCTTCTCCCCTGGCTCGGTTCATTGTTCGAAGGCCAGGCGGCGGGCGAGCTTAACACAGGCAGAAGCCCTCGATTCCGCTCCCGCGCAGGGTTGCAAAAGGCCCGGCCGCGATGCGTCGCCTTCGCAACCGAAGTGTTGCCACAGCGCGGCATCCGTCATGTAAAGTCGCGTGCAAAGTGCCGGCAGACTGCCGTTCATGAAGGAGCCCGACATGACTCGCTACATCGCCCTCTTCCTGCTGCTCGCCTCCTCGGTTTTTGCGCAAGCGCCGCAATCCGCTCCAGCCGCACCTCCTGCGGAACGGCCGCTCACGCAACTGCCTTACACACCGAGCCTCGACGTTCCGTCGATGGATCGCGGCGCCGATCCGTGCACGGACTTCTACCAGTTCTCGTGCGGCGGATGGCTCGTCAACAACCCGATCCCGCCGGACCAGGCGGCGTGGAGCGTCTATGGCAAGTCGACGGAGGAGAATGCCCAGTTTCTCTGGGGAATCCTCGAAGAAGCGGCGAAGCCTGATCCCGGCCGCACGCCGGTGCAGCAGAAGATCGGCGACTTCTTCGGATCGTGCATGGATACGGACAGGATCGAGAAGCTCGGCCACAAGCCGCTCGATCCGTTGCTGAAGCAGATCGCCGCGCTCAAGAGCAAGAAGGAGCTCTCCGCGTTCCTCGCCGCCGAGCACCCGCGCAGCTACGGCAGCGGCTGGCTGTTCGGATTCGGTTCCGATCAGGATTTCGCCGACGCCACGCAGGTGATCGCCTCGGCCGGTGCCGGCGGCCTCGGCCTTCCGGATCGCGACTACTACACCAAGACCGACGCGAAGTCCGAGGAGCTCCGCAAGAAATACGTCCAACACGTGGCTCGGATGCTGGTGATGATCGGCGAGACGGAGGAGCGTGCGGCGAAGGACGCCGCGACGGTGCTGAAAATCGAGACGGCGCTGGCGAAGGCGTCGCTGACCCGCGTCGAGCGCCGCAATCCGCACAATCTCGATCACAAGATGACCGTAGCCGCCCTGGCGAAGCTGACGCCATCGTTCGACTGGAAGCGCTACCTGACCGACAGCGCCGAGGGGAGAATCGCGAAACTCAACGTGACGCAGCCGAAGTTCTTCCAACAGGTCGAGACCGAGCTGAAGAGCGTTCCGCTGGCGGAGTGGAAGGCGTACCTCCGTTGGAAGGCGGTGCACGCGCGGGCGGCGTACCTCTCCAGCGACTTCGTCACAGAGGACTTCGACTTCTATCGCAAGACACTCCGAGGCGTGAAGGCCATGCCTCCGCGATGGAAGCAGTGCGTGCGTTACGTCGACCGCGACCTCGGCGAAGCGCTTGGACAGGAATTCGTCCGCCGCACGTTCACCGCCGAGACCAAGCAGAAAACCATCCTGATGACCAAGCAGATCGAGCGGGCCATGGAGAACGAGATCCGGACGCTCGATTGGATGACCGATGCCACCAAGCAGCGCGCCCTCGAGAAGCTCCATTCCATCGCCAACAAGGTCGGCTATCCCGACCGCTGGCGCGATTACTCCAGCGTCGACGTCAAGCCCGGCGATTTCTTCGGCAACGCCGTGCGGGCCACGGTGTTCGAGTCGAAACGCGAGCTGGCGAAGATCGGCAAGCCGGTCGATCGCGGCGAGTGGGGCATGACCCCGCCGACGGTCAACGCGTATTACAGCGCGCAGATGAACGACATCAACTTCCCCGCCGGCGTCCTCCAGCCGCCGCTCTACGATCCGAAACTGGACGACGCTCCGAATTACGGCAACACCGGCTCGACGATCGGCCACGAGCTGACTCACGGGTTCGACGACGAGGGGCGGCAGTTCGACGCGAAGGGGAACCTGAAGGATTGGTGGACGCCGGAGGATGCGAAGGCGTTCGAGGACCGCGTCAATTGCGTCCGCGATCAGTACGCCGAGTACACCATCGTCGATGACATCAAGATCAATTCGAAGCTGACGTCTGGCGAGGACGTCGCCGATCTCGGCGGCACGCTTCTGGCCTACATCGCCTGGAAGGAGCAGACCGAGCACGAGAACCTGCAGTCCATCGATGGCTTCACGCCCGACCAGCGCTTCTTCATCGGCTTCGCCCAGTGGGCCTGCGAGAATCAGCGCGAAGAGAATCTCCGCGCCAACGCCATCACCAATCCGCATTCGCCCGGCAAGTACCGCATCAACGGCATCGTCTCGAACCTCCCGCAGTTTCAGAAAGCCTTCGACTGCGGCGCCGAGAAGCCGATGGTGAGGAAGAAGATGTGCCAGGTGTGGTGAGCATCCCAATGGATGTGCGAAGCCGCAAAGCCCTTTCCCGGCGAGCCCGCCGGGAGAGGGTTTGTGCCGCTGTGCCGCCACCAATTCCCACGAACGCCACCTAGGGCTGGATGCCGCAAAAGCCAACGACTCTCTAACGCGCGCCCTCCGCCTGCCGCCGAACGAAAGGAATCTGGAGCAGTTCGTCGGGTCGATCAGATGATTGGGTGAGGCGGGCTCACGCGGAGGACGCGGAGGACACGGAGGACACCGATCGTCTTATTCCGCTCTGCGTCCTCCGCGTCTCCGCGTGAGCAACCTCGCGAGCGCTATTCGAGCGCGATCCGAGCGCGCCACGTCTTTGCCCCAGCCCTTTTTCGCTACCATGTCGTCATGAAAGGACTCGTCCTCTCCGTCATCCTGCCTCTTGCAGCCGTCGCCGCGTTGGCGCAGGGACCCGATGCTCCGTGGCGGACGATCGAGACGAAGCACTTCCGGATTCATTACCCGGCGCCCTACGAAGCCTGGACGCGGCAGGCCGCGTCGCGCTTGGAGTCCGTCCGCGCGCTCGTCGCGGACGAGGTGGGATTCTCCCCGAATCAGATCACGGACGTCCTGGTCGAGAATCCCTACGCCGAAGCGAACGGCATGACGATTCCAGTGCTCGACCATCCGCGCATCATCCTCTTCACGGAGCCGCCCGGTCCTGAGAGCGAGATCGGGAACTACGTCGACTGGATCGATCTGCTGAGCGTTCACGAGATCACGCACCTCGTCCACATGCTGCGCCCCTCGCGCAATCCTGTTGAGCGCCTGGCCTCGCGCGTGCTGCCGCTCGATCCGATCGCCCTCAACACGCCGCGCTGGGTCACCGAAGGCTACGCCACGGTGGTGGAGGGACGGATCACAGGCTCCGGGAGGCCGAACAGCTCGATTCGCGCGGCCATCCTGCGGTCGTGGGCCGCGAACGGACGACTTCCGTCCTACGCGCAGCTCGACTCGGATCGCCGCTTTCTTGGAATGTCGATGGCCTATCTCATGGGATCGGCGTATCTCGAATGGCTCGAGCATCGCGCCGGCCCGGACTCGCTTCGCAAGCTCTGGGCGAGGCTGACCGCGCGGCAGCGGCGCAATTTCGACGAGGCCTTCGAAGGCGTGTTCGGCGAAAAACCGGAGCGCCTCTATGGCCGGTTCGTCGCCGAGGTCACGGCGCGCGCCGTCGCGGTCGAGAGTGGCGCCGGGTTGCGCGAGGGTGAGCTGTGGCAGGAGATGACCCGCGCCAGCGGCGATCCCGCCGTGTCGCCCGACGGCACGAAGATCGCGTACGTGATCCGGCAATCGAAGAAGCCCGCTAAGCTGGTCATCGCCTCGACCGCGCCGCAGAAGGAAGAGGAAAGGAAGTACGCCAAGCGCATCGAGAGCATGATCGAGCGCGACCCCGAGGACGTCGCACCGGTGCGCGCGAAACCGCTGCCCCACAAGCCGCTGCGCAGTCTCATTCCTCCTGACGGCGGCGATATCGAATCGCCGCGCTGGACCAGCGACGGCCGCGCGCTGCTCTACACGCACCGCCAGCCTGATCGCGATGGCTTCCTCCATCACGATCTCTACCTCTGGTCGCTGGACGGCGGGGGCGTGAGGCGGATGACCCGCGGCGCCGACGTGGAGGATGCCGATTCCCTCGCGGATGGGCGCCGTGTGGTGGCCGTCCGGAATCGTTTCGGCCAGTCTCAGCTCGTGATCGTCGAGCTTCTCACCGGCGAGGTGCGCGCGCTAACCGAGCCCTCGGTGACGCGCCTGCCGTCGCACCCGCGCGTCAGCGCTGACGGAAAAAGGATCGCCTATGCCGAACATCGCGACGGCGTATGGCATCTCGTGATCCGCGAGATCGGCGGCGGCGAGGAGCGCGAGATTTCGATTCCTGCGGGCGCGAGCATCGCCGAGCCGGAGTGGAGCCGCACTGCGCCAGACGAGGTCTTCGCCACGCTTTTTGCAGGCGGATTCATCGACATCCATCGTTTCCACATCGGCTCCGACAGCACGCCGGTTGCCCTCACGCGGACGCTCGGCGGAGCCTTTGAATCGACGCCCGCACCCGACGGATCGATCTACTTCACCGCGCTCGAGCCGGATGGATTCGTCCTCCGGCACATCGATGCGACGAACCTCGCGGAGCTGAAGCCCGTCGCCGTCGAAGGCTCGCTTACACCCGTGATTCCTCCGCCGGCAGTTCCGCCTCGGACAATCGAGAGCGCTTCCCTCGAGCCAGCCCGGCCGTACGGTCTCGGTCATCAGGAGATCGCCGTGCTCGCCGGCGGCGCAATCGCGCCGTCGGTGCAGGCGACCGAGGTCGACCTCCGCCTCGGCGACGTCGCCGGTCGCTTCGATGCCGTTCTGGCCGGAGCGTTCGGCACCGCGTTCTCGCCGCGCGGTGCGGCCATCGGCGCCGCATTCCGCGGATTGCCCGTCGAGATCGGCGGTCAGCTTTTTACGATCGAGCAGCGGCCCTCGGAGCAACCGGAGGCACCGTTCGTCTCGCAGGCGCTCGATCTCGATCAGCGTGGCGTCGATCTCCACGCCGCATGGCGAGCCGATTTTCCGCGCGCCCGCGCAGTCATCCGCGGCGGCGTGCTCGGAAGCGAGTTCCGTCCCGCCGGCGGCGGGGAGTGGCATTCGCGCGACCTGGCGTTTCTCGACCTCGGCGGGGGGATCCGACAGATCGCCACCGCCATCCGCGCCGAGGAACAGGTGCGGATCGAAAGCATCCACGGCCGGACCGAGGGCAGCGCTTGGAACGAGCTTCGCGTCTCGGCGCGCGCCGGCGCAAGCCTCCGCGGCTGGCGCGTTGCCATCGCTTACGATCGCGCCGCTCTTTCGGGTGCGACGCTGCCGGTCGACCTCCTCACCCTCGGCGGGATCCCCTCCACGATCGTTCCCGACGCCGCGGCTGCGAACCGGATCTCCGATCCCGCCCTCCCCGCGGCCACGCTCATCGGAACCCGCTACGAAGGCCGCCGCGCCGAGCTCGTGCTCCCGTTCTTCCCCACCACGTTCTTCTGGCAGCAACACCGCCTCGGCCCCGCCGGCATCTCCCCCCACGACCTCGCCCTCGCAGGCCTGGAATTCCAATGGACCACCGGCCCGATCCCCCTCATCCGCCTCCCCGGCGTCACCCTAACCGCCGGTGCCGCCCGCATCCTCGACGACCCGCTGAAAGGAAAAACGAAGGGCTGGCTGGCGCTGCGGTATCGGCCGTGATTCCCCTCTCCCCGTCCGCGCTGTGAAGCGAAAAACGCCGCACGAAATTCGGG
>DASQGS010000296.1:0-5463 GCA_035632455.1 Thermoanaerobaculia bacterium
AAGACCGCGGCCTTGATGTCGGAGCGGTCGAGCGGATCGGTGGAAAGAAAGTCGAAATTCAACACTCCAAGGCACTCTTGCTCGGACGCATCCTGAGGAAGCGAGCGGAGCGGAACGCTGAGGAAGGAGCTGAACGTGAGATGTCCCTGCGGCTGGGCAAAGACGTTTACGTCCATCCGGGGATTCACCATGTCGAAGTGACCGTTCGGGGTAAGTACGACCTCAAATTTCACCGCATGCGGAAAGAGCATTCCCAGGCGGTTGCTGTTGAACGGGAAAAAAATACGGGGAACATATCGAGGCTTCATATCTGCATGAACGAGACCTGCGACGCCTGTGCCCGGAGCCAACGAGATGAAGTATCCAGCGTTCGTCTCCTGGGGCCACACCTCGGAGGGATTGATGATCAGTGCGCCTTCGCTCATTCGAAAGATAGACACGTGTGCGATGCGGAATCTGGCGAACACTGCGAGAAAATCGGCGAGCACGACAGCGACTAGCTCGTCCTCTCTCGGATTTCTCCGGCGACGCTCCATGAATTCCCACACCTTTGCTGCAAGGATGTACTCAGAGATCTGGTGTTTGCGCTCAGTGTAGTTGTGGATCAGGAGGTAGAGGATCGCACCACCATATGCGATCCAGAGGGGTATCTGGATCCAACTGGGAACATCAGGAACGGTGCGCCGAGAGGAGGCCAGTACAACCTCGATGAGAGGTTCGGCGACCAGTCTCACGAGTGCGATTGTTAGAATCCAGAGCGCGCTGAGCTGGAAGAAACGCCGGATCCTCTGCTTGTGATCCCAGTAGTAGAAGTAGGCTGCTATCGGCGCATACGCGAAGAAGGCGGAGATCGCGGCTCGAAGTCTTGCTAGTGGATCCGTGTCTTGATCCGGCTCTCTGCCAAGTTTTGGCAACGAGGCTCTCTCCTGACGCCAGCGAAAAAGCCCCCCACTCCGTTAACGCGAACACATTTGGCACCGCAGCCGAGCCGAGGGGCGTTCTACCTGACTCTTCGTTTTTCTCTAAACTGAACCCAACCGTCGAGAATCTCTTGGAAACCCAGATGATCGCGGACCGGCTGCGAACCAGTCCCGTTCGAACCGTTGTTCGGGGGGTCAGTGTCCTCCTCGCTCTCCAGCAAGGTGACTTCTCCGGAGGAGGCATCAGGCGGGGCTTGGTGGGAGGTTGTGGGCTTGGAATGGTCGCCGTCGCGAAGATGGACATTACTCATAACAAATAACTCTCCCTCTAGAACGAGCGTCCCGCCACGTGAATGCCGGAAAGTTGACGCATTATACAAAAAAGCCTGGGAATTGCTACTGCTATCACGCTCTGGTGTGATACGGATCAATCTCCGCATTTGTTTCGTAACATGTCATACCCCAAACGGATTAGATCATGAGCCAGGATCGTCTCGAAGCGAGTCTCGACATCGATCGGCGGTCGTCGCTCGAGATCGTGAGGATCATCGCGGAGCAAGATCGCCTTGTGGCCGACGCCGTCGCCGCGGAGGGCGAGCGCATCGCCCTGGCCATCGAGCAAATCGCGGAGCGGTTGAGCCACGGAGGCCGTCTCTTCTACGCCGGCGCGGGAACCAGCGGCCGCATCGCGATGCTCGACGCCTCGGAACTTCCGCCGACCTTCGGCATCGATCCGGCGCTCGTGCAGGTGCTCATGGCCGGCGGCGAGCGCGCCTTCTTCTCTGCTGTCGAGGGCGCGGAAGACGACGAAGACGCGGCCATCGATGCCGTCAACCGCGCGGTCAAGGCCGACGACGCCGTGGCCGGCATCGCAGCCTCGGGGACGACGCCGTTCACTGTCGCGGTAGTGCGACGCGCGAATATGCTCGGGGCGCTGACGGTGGGAATCACATCGGTGCCGGGCTCGCCGCTCGCGCGCGAGACCGACATCGCCATCGTGCCCATGACCGGAGCCGAGGTGATCATGGGCTCGACTCGAATGAAGAGTGGCACGGCCCAGAAAATGGTGTTGAATGCGATCTCAACCGGCGTGATGATCCGCCTCGGGCACGTCTACTCGAACCTGATGATCGATATGCCGGCTACGAACGAGAAGCTGCGCGGCCGGGCCATCCGGATGGTTGAGCTTGCGACCGGTGTGCAGCGGCTTCACGCACTGCAGGCGCTTCAGGCCGCGGACGGGAATGTCCGCCTTGCCGCCGTCATCGCGAAGCGCGGCGTCTCCGCCGAGGAGGCACGGCAACTGCTTGACGCCCGCGCCGGCAATCTTCGGGAGGTTCTGGAGCGATGAATCGCGTCGAGCAACTTCTCGCCATCGCGAACAAGCCGAGCCGCCTGGTCGTCGGCCTGATGTCGGGAACTTCGGTCGACGGCATCGACGCCGTGCTCGTCGAGATCGCCGGCCACGGTGCGACTGCCCGTGTCACCCAGCGCGCTTTCAAGAGTTACCCGTTTCCGCCCGAGCTTCGGGCGCAAGTGTTTCATCTCTTCGATCCGAAGGAAGCGCGCGTCGATCAGATCTGCCATCTCGACTTTCTGCTCGGCCAGCTCTTCGCCGCTGCGGCGAATCGATTGATCGCCGACTCCGGCTACTCGAACGATGTCATCGATCTCGTCGCCTCGGCGGGCCAGACGATCTGGCACGATCCGCGACCCGTCGTCGCGGAAGCGCGTGTCGAATGGATCGACGGGCCGCTGGAGACACGATCGACGTTCGCGATCGGGCAGTCGGCCGTGATCGCCGAGCTCACGGGCATCATCACCATCGGCGATCTTCGCGTGCGCGATGTCGCCGCTGGAGGGCACGGCGCACCCCTCGTCGCCTACGCGGACTGGGTACTCCTGCGCGATCCCACGCGCGGCCGCTGCGTGCAGAACATCGGCGGAATCGGCAACGTGACGTATCTCCCGCCTGACGCATCGCCGGACGAGGTGATGGCGTTCGACACCGGGCCGGGCAACATGATCATCGACGCGCTCGCCGAGGCGGCCACGGGAGGAAAGGAGCCATTCGATCGCGACGGCCTCATTGCCGCTCGCGGCAAGGTGATCCCCGAGCTCCTCGCAGCCTGGATGAGGAATCCCTACTTCGATCTCGCGCCGCCGAAGACGACCGGACGCGAGCGTTGGGGTCTGCAGTTCAGCCGGCGCATTTTGACTGAGAACGCCGCCGTGGCGCCCGAGGATCTTGTCGCGACCGCCACTGCGCTCACCGCCGAGAGCATCGCTCGATCCTATCGCGACTACATTTTGCCGCGCGGCCCGGTCGATCAAGTCATCGTCGGCGGAGGCGGCGGTGAGAATCCGACTCTGATGCGCATGCTTCGCGAGCGCCTGCCGGGATGCGAGGTCCTCAAGCACGAGGACCTTTCGATCGATGGCCAGGCGAAGGAAGCGATTGCGCTCGCCATCATCGCCAACGACTCCGCGGCAGGATTGACCACGAACATTCCAGGCGCGACCGGCGGCCGCCCCTGCGTGCTCGGAAAGATCAGTTTATGAAAGGGATGCTGCAGCTTTACGGGCGGGCCTTCGTTCGCAGCGCGATCGAGAGCGACGTGCTGGTCACGCTGATCGGCGACAAGATCGTCGAGGCTGTGCAGGTCGCCGAGGCTCCCGCCAAAGCGAGGCGGGTCGATGGACTGATCGTCCCCGGCTTCGTCGATGTTCACGTCCATGGCGGCGACGATGCCGACTTCATGGACGGTGCCGAAGCCGCCAACCGCCGCATTCTCGAATTTCACGCCCGCCACGGAACCACGGCGCTCGCCGCCACGACGCTCTCCGGCTCGCGCGACGACGTTCATCGGGCCGTCAAGACCATCGGCGCTATTTCGAGCCCGACTGCGAAAGGCTGCGCGGAGATCTGCGCAGTCCACCTCGAGGGGCCGTACATTAGCCCTGCGAGGGCCGGCGCTCAGGACCGGACGTCACTGCGACCGGCAGATATTCTGGAGGTGACCGGCCTGCTGGCCGAGGCGCCGGATCTCGCCTGGATCGTCACCCTCGCACCCGAGATCGAAGGCGCTCGCGGGTTGATCGAACACTTCCGCGACCGAATCGTCTTCTCGATCGGACACACCGCCGCGGGTTACGGTGACACGGTCGCGGCGATCGAGTGGGGCGCCTCGCACTTCGCGCACCTGTTCAATGCCATGACACCGTTGAGCCACCGCGAGCCCGGCGTCGTCGGCGCGGCGATGCTGGCCCACGACACTACCGCCGAGCTCATCGCCGATGGCGCCCACGTTCATCCCGCGGTGCTGCGCATCGCGGCTGTAGCGATGCCGAATCGAATCGCGCTCATCACCGACGCCATGCGAGCCTGCGGTAGGCCGGACGGCGTTTATCGCCTGTACGGGCACGAAGCCGTTGTGGCCGACGGCACCGCGCGCCTCGCGGACGGAACGCTGGCGGGCAGCGTGCTCACGATGAGCCGGGCGGTAAAGAACATGGTCGAGCTCGCCGGCCTTCCACTCGAGAGTGTGATCCCGATGGCGTCGGAAGTTCCGGCGCGAATCATCGGAGTTGCCGCGCGAAAAGGCCGGATTGCCGCGGACTACGACTCCGATCTCGTCGTGCTCTCGGAGCGGCTCGAAGTCGAGAGCGTATTCGTGCGCGGAATCGAGCTGGCTTCGGGATGATCTGGGAGATCCTCGACGACTACGACGCCCTTTCCAAGCGAGCCGCGTCGCTGCTGCTGGATGCGATTCGCGCGACCCCGCGTCCTGTGCTCGGACTCCCCGCGGGCCGGACTCCGGAGGGAATGTACGAGCGCGTCGTCGCAGCGGCTCGGAGCGACAGCGTCAGCTTCTCCGCAGTCACGACGTTCAATCTCGATGAGTACGCCGGTGTGGCGCGCGATCATCCGGGCAGCTACTACGCCTACATGAAGCGGCACCTTTTCGATCGCGTCGACCTCGATCCCTCGCGTACGAATGTCCCTGACGGCGCGCCGGTTCCGCGCCTCGGCGAGCCAGCCAGCGATGCTCTTGCCGCGGAGTGTGCGCGCTACGAGGCGGCGATCAAGAACGCAGGCTCTTTGGGCCTGACATTTCTTGGGCTCGGTACGAACGGACACATCGGCTTCAACGAGCCAGGCACGCCGTTCGACTCGCGGACGCGCGTAGTCGAGCTCGCTGCTTCGACCCGCATGGCGAATTCGGCGCTCTTCCCGGCGGGCAAGGTGCCGCGCCTCGCCATCACGATCGGCATTGCCACCATGCTCGAGTCGAGCGCGATCGTTCTCCTTGCGAGCGGCGAAGCCAAGCGCGAAGCAGTAGCGCGGTTGCGCGGCAACGCGGCCGACGAGTCATTCCCCGCCTCAGCGCTTTGGCGGCATCCGAACGTTCGCGTGCTGGTCGATCGCTCGGCCAAGTAGGGGCGCACAGCTGTGCGCCCGTGGCGAGGTTCACGTTCTCGCAGCAGGGACGAGCAGGCGAACTATCTGTCGCATGCCGTCCGGGGCATGCAGCGAAGGCCG
>DASQGS010000297.1:0-4992 GCA_035632455.1 Thermoanaerobaculia bacterium
GACGCGTTGATTGTCGGCAATGGTGGGTTGACCACAGTGCCCGGCGTGACTGGCACTCTGTCTATGGACGTCACCGCCGTCGAGGTCACGGGGTACGTCTTCGTCAATTCCGTGACCGCTGTATCCACAGAGGGCGCACTGGGTGTCGTGCCGGTGGTCGCCGGCGGAGCGGTCGAAGCCGCTTGCGAGCCGGTCGTCTGAATTGGAACGATGATCGCTTGATCCGTCACCGTACTTGCGATCGCCACAGTAGTTGTCGTCGTCGGTCGCGACGGCAGGACCGAAACATCGATTGTGCTGCTGGCAGCCTGGCCGGAGGTCGCGGATGCGTCCGCGGTCGCCGGCACAGCCACGACGGGCTCGGCGTGTTCTCTCACCTTCAAGTAGATCGCGGAGCCGAGGGCTGCGACCAGGACGAGCGACGCGGCGATGGCGATGAATCGCCATGAGCCTTGCCTGAGACCGAGAGCCGTGTGCACGGTCCGGATCGTCTCGTTCGCTCGGATGTTCAAGTCGGGCTGCGTTTGCCGAATCGTGGACGGCAACGTGGCGGGTCGGGTCGATGGCTGTGGGAGCGGCTGGGTCAGCGGCGGCGCGGCCGGCCGGTTTGGCGGCGGCGCAGCGGACCTCGGCGGCGGTGGCGGTGGCGCGGCCGGCCGTGTCGGTGGGCGGGTCGGTGGGCGAGCCGCAGCGTCGGCCAAAGGCACCGTCCGCGATATGCCCGCGCCCGTCTCATCGATCTCGGAGATCGTAGCGCTGAGCGCCGCCGAGAATTCATCGGCCGTCTGATAGCGGTCCTCCGGCTGTTTCGCGAGCGCTTTCAGAATCACGCGGCGGAGTGCCTCGGGCACGTGGCCGAGCGGATCCGTTTCGGAGAACGGCCGCGGCGGTGTTTTGAAGTGCGCCATGACGAAGGCCGCGGTATTGGTGGCGGTGATGGGCTTGAACGCGGTCAGCAACTCGTAGAGGACGATGCCCAACGAGTAGAAATCGCTTCGCGCATCCACCTTCTCCCCGAACTGCTCGGGCGACGCGTAGCTGAGTTTCCCGATGAAATCGCCGGCTCGCGTAAAGGCGACCGTGTCCTCGAGCGATTTCGCGATGCCCAGGTCGATCAGCTTGACCAGCATCGAGCCGTCCTGATCCTTCGTCATCATCAGGTTGTCAGGCGAGATGTCGCGATGGACCAAATTCTTGCTGTGGAGGTAGCCGAGGCCGGCGAGAGCCTGCACGCCGATCGCGACGACGGTCTTCGGATCGATGGGGCCCGTGCGGGCGAACTCATCGCGCAGGTTGACGCCGTCGACGTACTCCATGACCAGATAGGCGTTGCCGTCGCTGCCGATCAGAAAGTCGAGAACCTCGGCGATGTTTCTGTGCTTGAGCTGCTTCCCGCGCTTTGCCTCGGCGGAGAAGCGCCCGCGCAAGGAGTTGTCGTCCTTCAACGCCGCCTGCATCACCTTGATGATGCGCACCTCGCCGAACAGGCGATGCCGGACCTTGTACACCGCACCCATGCCTCCACCCATCGTCTGGAGGACCTCGTAGGTCGATTCGATCTCGGGCGAGAGGGCTGTCATGTCACCTCTCACCCTCCCGCCTGACCATGGCGTCGATGACCGCCGAGGTCACGCCGGCTCTTTTCAGGCGGATGAGAGCGTCCGTGGACGTATCGAGCTCGGCGCCGCTCGACGCGCGAATCTTGTCGATCACGACCTTGTCGGCGAAGCCAGCCTTCACGAGCTTGATGACGTCATCGTTCGTCAGGACCCTCGGCGAGCGCCTTGCATTGTTCGAGCTCTTGTCTCCGCTCCCATCATCGGCGGTGAGTTTCGCGATGTCCTCGGCCGATAGCGGCTTGTCGCTATTGTCTATCGACGCCTTCGACACCGGCTTCGGGCCCTTCTCTGACGCAGCAACTTTCGAAGCATCAAGTGGAGCGGGCTGTCCGTCACCACTGGTCAGCTTCACGATGACATCGGGCGACAGCGCCGGATCAGATTCGGGCTCGACCGCCGCAGCGACCTGCTGCGGGGCAGTCTCCCGGGCCTGATTCTCGGCAAGCTTGGTGTCGCGTCCCTGAGTGAAGCAGTCGTTCCACTTGAACCGTGGAAAGCTTGGCGCAAATGGGGAGCAGGCTTCGGTCTGCATACCGTGAAACAGATTGAAACCGCAACTGCAATCGTAGGTGAACATCATCAGATCGGCGGGATTCATCCAGGCTGTGCGATAGGGCTTCTGAAAAAACTGCCTCTTGTTGGCGGCGATGTAGGCCACACGGATGCGGCCGCTCGCCGCCGTCTCAAAGGAATAGGCATGGAGCAGAGGTCCCATCGAAGTGACCCCGGCCACGAGATCGTTTTGCGATACTTCAGCCTCGATCTCGTCTCCCTCGGCCTCGGCGTAGATGGGTGCCTTGCCCTCTCGCACCACGATCGCTCCCTGCCCGACGTCCTGGGCTCGGGCTGCCACACTGGCCAGCATCGCGATCGAAAAGAGGAGGGCTGCCAGAGTAGTCGATCTCATCGTCATCGATCCTCTTGTGGCTCTCGTCTTGCCATCACGCGATCGACCGCCGGCGGGCATAGGAATGCCGCAAGTCGATCGACCGATGCTGATAGAGACACCGGCAATCGAGGATGGTGCGATTGCCTGGTAGCGAAATGCACTTGGCCGGATCGCGGGAACACTGTCGTCGCGCACGTTCATTGAGGTCCCTCTCGTTCTTCTATCTGGATGGATCTCTGCAACTTCGGTGCGAGCGATCGAGTCGTCGGTGCTTCAAGTCATGGATCAACGTGACGTTGCGCACCATAGAATGCGGGAGCGGTTCTAGCCGTGACTGCAAGACGCCGACGACTGAACAACTGGCGCGCGGCGGTAGAGAGAATAGCAATCGGACCTCCGCGGACCTGCGCCCGGGTGTACGGCATCTCGAATTCCAGTTTGGCGGACCGCCTTAATAATGGTTCCGGCAACTGGGAGAGTCAAGGTCGCCAGGGAATCTGTTTGTTATTGAATGCAACGACCGCGCCCCGGCCGCGGCCGTCTCACCTCCTCCAACGCTCGCCGTGCGAGCGCCGTACTCCCGGTGATCATGGGTCGCCTCCGCGCCTTGCTCGCGCTCTGTCTCTTCGCCGCCGCGCTCGCAGCGGACGCCGATTGCATCGCGAATGGGCACTACACCATCGCCGCGACCGCCGATGGCATGAACGGCACGCGCTATCCGTACACCGAGGACCTCACGGACGATTCGAGAGACCTGCCTGTCGGGAGTGGAGTCGTCGTCCGGTTCGACGAGCACGGCGGATGGACCAAGCTCCAGACCGGCTGCGCCAACAGTGGCGAGCGGAACGTCGCAGCGTCGGGTCCAGTCCATCTGCAGCTTCGCGCTTCGTTTCGGATCGATGCCGATCCTGCCCCCGTGGTCCCACCCGCGGCGCGTTACGAGGTCCAGCTCCGCCTCGGACGCTCCGACACCGATCCTGCCCCGATCGTCGCCGCGAGCGAGATCCGGCGGATCGGAAGTCGCTTCGCACGCTCGGACCGCTTTGCCGCCACGATTCAGGACGTGCCCGCCGGAAGCTACGTCTACTCGATGTGGATCCGCCTGCTCGACGGCGACGCCTCGAGCCGCTTCAACGTCAGCCTACAATGGCTCACGGCGCAGGGCACTCCGAACGTCTATCCGAGCGCGCGGTCCGTGGCGGCGGCGGACGATCTCGTCGGTCCGGCCTGGACGGCGGCCGGCCAGCCGATCGCAATCGACAACATATTGCCGATCGACGCCTCGCTGCAATCGACGTTCACCGTCGTCGAGGCGCCGGCCGGCACGGTGCTGATGGCCGGGATCTCGCTCGATGACGCTTCGAGCGGCGGCAGGTTCTGCGTCGTTGCGGCGCCCGATCCCGCGCTGCAGCCCGACGGCTTCACGATCTTCGATCAGATGGCTGCGATTCCGCCGGGCCACCACACTCTGCGCGTCTGGATGCGGACCGCGGACGGTATTGCCCGCCTGCGCGGCGTACGGCTGGAGGAGGTTGGATTCCCGCGGAGCAGCATCCGCCCGCCGATCGGCTCGGTCCAGGACGCGTTCGACGCCACGCCCATGCGCGCCGAGGCCGCCGGATCGGCGGAGCAACCGCCGTCGATGAGCCCGGTCTGCGGTCGCTGGACGAAGCTCCTCGAGTTCACGATGGAACCGCTCTCGGGGAGTGTTTCCTGGCTGCTGTCCGGCTTCGTGGAGATCCTCGGCAGCGAGGTGAGCGGTTCCGGACAAGTCGGCATCCAGGTCACGCATCGCGAGCAGCAAAAGACCGAGCCGTTCGAGTGGTTCGACGCAGCGACCGACATGGGGATGTTCGAGTTTCAGGCGTCGCCGGGCGGCGACGGAATCTCGTTCTACGGCGATGCGAGCAAGTGGGGCGCCTACAACGACGGTGCGCACGTGTCGCTCTGGATCCGGCGCATCGAGTGCAACGGCGCTCCGGCCGGCGGCGCGTTCATCGTCGGCCGGCGGTGGCTGTCGATCAAGTTGCTGCCCTCGGAGGGGCGGCATCTGTAGGGAGGCACGGATAACTTCAAGCTATGATTCTTCGAGATTCACGCTTCCCACTCACATCCTCGAATCCAGAAGGAGCCAGGAACCGCATGCGGATCGAAGTACTCCATCACACGGACAAGCCGGCAGCGCGCCGGAAGATCGAAGAGAAGATCGAGTCGATGCAACAGCAGTACGGCCACCTGGCCAGCGACATCGAGAAGACTTGGAACAGCGATACGCTCACCTTTTCCTGTAAGGCGCGCGGGTTAACGGTGAAAGGAACGCTTGAGATCACCGACACGACCTTGATCCTCGACGGCAAGCTGCCGTTGATGGCCAGACCCTTCGAGCCGCGGATCCACGCGACCGTGGAACAGGCGGCAAAGGAGATGTTCCCCGGTAATCAGTGATCAGTGGTAGTCAGTGATCAGTGGTCAGTGATCAGTGGT
>DASQGS010000298.1:0-5933 GCA_035632455.1 Thermoanaerobaculia bacterium
TTGGAGTGCGGCGGCAAGGCCGCCGCTTTCGTTGACCACAGGCGAAGACGATTCCCACTCGCACGTGTTCGCACGAATCGCGCAACCGGCACGGGCCCTGCCCCTTGCGCGAAAAGCGGCGGCAAGCCGCCGCAGTCCATACAAAAGCGGCAGCGAGCTGCCGCAGTCCAAAGTACACTGACCTCATGGCCGCGCGTGTGTTCCAGGTCAGCGAGTTGATCCGTCAGGTCAACATCGATCTCTTCCGCTACAACGACGTCGCGGTCGAGGGCGAGGTCACGAACTTCACGAAGTCCGCGGCCGGCCACTGCTACTTTTCGATCAAGGATGCGAAGGCGCAGATCCGCGTTGTTTTCTTCGCCAAGAACGCGCGCTTCCTCCGGTTCCGCATCGAGAACGGCCTTTCGCTCATCGTTCGCGGCCGGCTGACGATCTACGAGGCGAAGGGAGAGTTCCAGCTCAGCGCGGTGACGGCCGAGCCTGCCGGACTCGGCGCGCTGCAGCTCGCCTTCGAGCAGCTCAAGAAACAGCTCGCAGCCGAAGGGTTGTTCGACGCGGCGCGCAAACGACCCATCCCGATGCTGCCGCAGCGAATCGCCATCGTCACCAGTCCGACCGGCGCGGCGATTCGCGACATCCTCCACGTCCTGGGCCGGCGCTACGAGGGACTGGCCTTGCAGATCTATCCGGTGCGCGTGCAGGGCCCGACGGCGGCCCGCGAGATCGCGACCGCTCTTCGCCATCTCGCGCGCTGGGACATTCACGATGTCATCTTGATCTGCCGCGGCGGCGGGTCGCTCGAGGATCTCTGGCCGTTCAACGAGGAGGTCGTCGCCCGCGCCGTCGCCGCAAGCACGATTCCCACGATCTCAGGCATCGGCCACGAGACCGATTTCACGATCTGCGATCTCGTCGCCGATCTCCGGGCCCCGACTCCCTCGGCTGCCGCAGAGATCGTGATCCGCGCGAAGAGCGACCTGGCCTTGCAGATCGATCAGAGCCGGCGGCGTATTTGCCACATCGTCGAGGGACGCGTGCAGAATTTCCGCCACGAGCTCCGCCATCTCGTTTCATCGGACGGGCTCGGCGTCTTTCCGCGCCGGATCGCTATTCGCCGCGAGCGCCTCGAGCGCAGCCGCGTCGCGCTCTATCGCATGCTCGAGGTCCAGGCCCGCAGCCTGCGTCGCCGGCTCACAGCCGCGACCGAGCCGCTCAACCGATTTCCCGCACGCCTCGCGCTCCGGGACCGGCAGCGTTATGTCGATCTCATGGCCACGCGCACCGCCGCGGGAATCACCGCGCGGATCGAGCGCGAGCGCCGCCGCCTCGAATCGATGGCCTCGACGCTCAACGCTGTGTCGCCGCTCTCCGTGCTCTCGCGCGGATACGCCATCGCGTTCTCCCGCGTGCGTGGACGGCGCAAGCCGATCCTGGACTCCGGCGCCGTCGGCATCGGCGAGCCGATCGAAGTGCAGCTCAAGCGCGGCAGTTTGCAATGCACGGTCGACGCGAAGACGATGGGGCTCGAGAGCGTATGGCCTGTGCCGGTGGACAGAAAGAGTTAGGCAACGATCTGACGGAGTGCCGCGTGCCCTCCGTGCCCAGCTGGCGAGGCTGTCCGAGCAGCCTATCGCCGCGCCTGTGGTCAACGAAAGCGGCGGCTTTGGCCGCCGCAGTCCATAGGCCGTTACGCCCTCGGGGGTGGTGGAGGTGGCGGCGGTGCTGCGCCGCCTCCTCCACTCAGCTCCGGATAGCTCTCGACGGCCGCCCAGCCTGCGGCGCCAGGATGCCATGCCAGAGTGCCGGGTGCGACTTGCCCCGATTGCATCATCGAGTGCATCGCGTCATCGGTGTACGGACCGTAGGTCTTGCCGTCGATGGTCAGCGACCAGCGAGCGGCGGCCGGTCCGGCGGGCGGTGGAGGCGCCCCGCCTGCAAATGGTGGTGGAGCAGTTGCCGTGCCGAACGCCTGGCCCATGGCCTGACCCATCGCGACGCCCGCGCCGATGCCCACGCCTGCGCCGGCGATGCCGCCGGGATTGCCGGCCGCGACCTTGATCGAGTCTGCGGCCTGAAGCTGCGTGTACTGGCCGAGCTTGTCGCCGAGGACACCGAGCTTCGTGCGCTGATCGATTGCCGCCTCGACCTCTTCAGGAAGCGAGATATTCTCGACGTAGAAGCGTCCCAGCTCGAGGCCGAACGTGCCAAACTCGCCGCCCACGACCGTCTTTGCCGTCGCTGAAAGCTTGTCGTAGTTTGCCGCGAGATCGAGCGCCGCGATTTTCGATTCGGCCAAGGCATCCGAGAAGCGCGAGACGATGATCGAGCGTAGCTGCCCGAGGATCTCCTCGGTCGTCGTCAAGCCCTGTGTGCCGACGATGGTGCTGAAGAACGTCTTCGGATCGGCGATCTTCATCGCGTACGTTCCGAACGCTCGTATGCGGATCATGCCGAAGTCGCTGTCGCGCATCATCACCGGATTCGGCGTTCCCCATTTCAGGTCCGTGAACAGCCGGGTGTTGAAGAAGTACACCTCGGCCTTGAACGGCGAGTTGAACCCGTATTTCCACCCTCGCAGGTCGGTGAGGATCGGGATGTTCTGCGTCTGAAGTTGATAGCGGCCCGGCGCGAAGAGGTCGGCGGCCTTCCCTTCATTGATGAACACCGCGGCCTGGTTTTCCCGGACGATGAGCTGCGCGCCCATCTTGATCTCCTGGTTGTAGACCGGGAAGCGGTACACCATCGAGTCGCTGGTGTTGTCCAGCCACTCGATGATTTCGATGAACTGGCTGCTGATCTGATTCTTGAGGTTGTCGAAGAAGCCCATTTGTTCGCTCCTTGCCAGCAATCGTGGCATTCGATCGTAGAGAGTCTATACGAAGGACCGTGGGGAGGGGTTGTGTGCGCCCTGCGAAATCCGAAGGGTGTCTCTGTAGGTTCTAGACAATATCTTCCGCAAGTTCTGACTTGACAAACTCGATGTGCCGGATCAACGTGTCTTTGGAGTAAGCTTTGATTCGGGATCGGTCGCACGGCAAGCCCCCGGTACCGACCTCCCGAACTCATTCCAAACGAACCGGCGAGAGGTCTTACCACTTCCGTGAGAGTGCGGCAAGGAGATCAGACCATCATCAGCGTGGATCAGCTTCCGGACAGCAGGCGCTCGATTCTGATCGCCCTAAAACAGCAGGGATCGGCGACTATCGCCCAGCTTTCGGGAGGGCTGCAGCTCACCGGCGAGGCGGTACGCCAGCAACTTCTGCAGCTCCAGCGCGACGGCTGGATCGAAGCAAAGATCGGGCGAGGCGCGACCGAGCGTGGCCGCACCGGACGGCCCGCGACGAGCTACCGCTTGACGCCGGCCGGCGATCATCTGTTTCCGAAGGAGTACGACGTGCTCGCCGTCGCCGTGATCGACGCGGTCGAGCAAGTGCTCGGCGCCGATGCCACGCGCCGTGTGCTCGAGACCATCACCGAGGCGCGCGTCGCCACATGGGAGCGACTCGTCGAAGGACATTCGTTGGCTGAGCGTGTCGAGATTCTCAAGAGCCTCTACCTCGAAGACGATCCCTACATGGACGCGATGCCCGTCGACGGCGGCTACCGCCTCGTCGAGCGCAACTGTCCGTTCTTCAATACCGCCATGCATCGTCCCGCCCTCTGCAGCGTGTCCGTGAACGCGTTGACCCGGCTCTTGGGCGTTCGCGTCGAGCGCGAAGAGAAATTCCAGAACGGCGACGGACGGTGCGTCTTTCGCGTGTTCGCGGACGAGTCCGTCGATCACAACGTGCCGTTCCGGCTCGAAGCGGAGATGGAACACATCGCGCCATCTTGAAGCGGCTCACGTATTCGCGGCCGCTTTGGATGCAGCGGTGAGGATCGCGGTAATTCCTCCCAGGAGCATGAGCGCGATTGGGATCAGCGATCGCACGTCGCCGGCCCCGAAGAATCCCTCCCCGAGGTTGAAACTCGACCACTCTGCCGCCGCGCTGCCAGGAGGCTGGCGCGAGAAGACGACCGCCTCGTCGTAGGTGAGGCGGTTCACGGACGTGTGGCCGGTGAACGTCGCCGCGCTCCAAGGCGGCGTGATCGGAACGTCGGGCGAGAAACTGCCGTCGATCAGAAGGGGAAGGATGTACTGCGTCAACGGGCGCGGAATCGTTCCTGACGGCTGTGGATCGACGGCCGTCGCGGCGAAGTTGATCGCAAACGATGGGATTGCCAGCGCGACGATGGCCACGCGCATCGTCCCTCGGCATCGGAGCATGGCCAGCCCCCACAACGGAATCAGCGGCAGCAGATAACGCCCGCCCACTCCGAATCCTCCCTCCCAGCCGTTGAAGCTCATGTTGAATAGAAAAAGAAGCGCGCTGATCGCAGCGATCGCGGTCAGCTCCGGCAGTTCGTTGCGCGATCGAAGCCAGACGACGAGCGCGGCCGCCCCGGCGAGCAGCACCGGAGCGAAATAGAACAGGCCGCGATACGCGGAGAATGTGATTCCCCATGCCGCCTCGACACTAGGCCTGCCGATGATCCCGAGGATTGCGTGCGCATCGACGAACCGGCGGTCCATCGTGGACATCGGCGTGCGGAAGAATCCGCCGCACGTGATCCTCTGGTACACGCCGAGGAGAAGCAGCGGCGGCAGTGCCCCTGCGATGAACAGCGCCGCGGCGCGCGCACGGCCGGCTCGCCTGAGCATGAGAAGTCCGACGATTGCTGCCGCCGGGACGCAGAGATAGTTTGTCAGTGCAGCGAGACCCGCGGCGATACCGGCTACGACGGCGTCGCCTCCCGTGTCGCGGGATCGCGTCGCGTACACGAATGCCACGAACAGCAGCGAGGCGCTCGGCGCGTTCGCGACCAGCATCGTCGAGTACGGAAAGAGCTGGGTAGCAAACGCGATCGTCATCGCCACGACGGCAGCCCAGAGCGGATCGACTCCCCCGCGCCTCGCTTTTCGATAGAGCAGCGCCGGGACCAGTGCTCCGAGAAGGGCAATCACGCAGACCGTGCAGAGGTAATGATTCGCGATGAGAACGAGTGGATCACCGGGATCGAGCCCTTGCGCAGTTTCGATCGCGTGCAGCGGCCAGTAGACGACGCAGGCCAGCAACGAAATGCCAGGCGCCTTGTTCGGGTACCAGTGTCCCCCGTATCGCGACAGATCGCCGGTATTGGTCTGGAGTCCGTCGATCGCGAATGTGTGCCGCTCGACGATGGCCCGAGTGAGATCGAATTGCGCGTTCTGATTCCACCCGCCGCCCGCATGAAACCAGGCATACGTCAGCGCGGCCAGGATGAAGATCCACGAAGCGATGCGCCGGTCGGCGAGGGCGAGCGGCGCGGGTGCGGACATGGGAGAGGATTCTATGCTGCCAGTATCTAAGTGAAGTGCAGAAAGACTCTCAAGATCGCGTAGTGCGTCGCGGTCCAAGGACGCTTACAAGCGACCGCACAATGTCAGGTGAGCCGCGCTCAGCTTACCGCTACCTGACGTCCAGGAAGTCCGGCGAGGCGAAGAGGTTGCGTCTGCGGAGTGGCTCCGGAGCATCCGTCTTTGCCCGCGCAAGTGTTCGAGGCATTCTCTCGAGGCCGGGGTCGAGGAACAGCGGCTCCTGATTCGCCCCAATCAAGTTGGTCCATGACGGCGGCGACGCTCCGGCCCTGGCCGCGAGTAGCTCGGCGATGGCGGCGGCAACGGTCATCTCGCGATCGTCAAGGCCGGTTGGGCGCTCGAACCGCTCCCAACGGATGTGGGCACGTTGCGCGTCGGCGACCCATTGGCGCGCCGCCAGCAGGTCCCCGGAGAGGATTGCGCGAACCAAGTCAGCGAGATCCAGCGAGTGCCTTACGCTTGCATCGGAATGCATCCCTCAACGGTATCGGCAAATTCTGCTTGCGTCGAGACGATTCGTACCCGGTGGTGGCCC
>DASQGS010000299.1:0-6979 GCA_035632455.1 Thermoanaerobaculia bacterium
CTTTGACTTTCGCGTCCTTGTCACCAGAGAGTCAAAATCAAGATCCGGCGACGGCGACGGCGACGCCAACCGCGACGGCAACGGAAACACCGAAGAAGCACAGCCGTGCGCGGGTGCGTGGTATAACGAACAGGAGAGGAATCGTCTCCCGCTTGTCACTCAATTTCGTGGTCGGCCGCGCCGCGGATGTTCTCTCCGGCGACTTCGCGAATGCCGTCGAAACGGCCCTGCGAGCGCGGTTTCCGTCGCTCGACGATTCCGCAGGCGCGGAGCCGTATCACTCCGATCCGGTCGACGCCCGCGCTTGGCCTCAGCTTCAGCAGCGCGCTGCATCGCTCCTCGGCGCAGCCGCGGTTCCGAGCCTCCTCGGTGTCGAGGCTTACCAGGCCGTGTACGTCCCGGCGCCGCTCGGGGCCGTCGAGAATCTGCTGATCCCACTCGCCGCCGATCCGCTGCAGATCGCGCCGCTCGGCGCACTCCTCAGCGAGCTTCGCGCCTTTGCCGCGAAGGCCTCGCTTCCAATCGACGACGTCGAGCTTATGCAACTTGCCGCGCATTACCTCGAAGATGACGCGCTCTTCGACAAAGACCTCGACGTTCAACTCTACGTCCAGCTCATGCTCTCCGCTCGCCAGGCCGCGACGCGCAATCAGCCTCTGTGGCTGGTACGGTGAGTCCGGCTTTGTGTCATCCTGAGCCGGCGAAACCCCGGAGGGGTGAAGCGCGGCGAAGGATCTCCTTGCGAGAGCCGCGATCCTGCCAAGATGATCCTTCGCCGTCTGCACGGTGACACGATGGTCAGTGCCGCTACGCCGTCACGCCGCTTCCTGAATCCTCGTGGTCTCTGCTGCGGAGCGCAATCGTCCGCGGATTCCTCCGCCCTGCACCAGCGCGACTCCGGCAAGGATCACGACCATCGCCGTCACCGAGACCCAGGTCAGCTTCTCGCTGAGAATGAGCCATCCGAGGACAACGGCCACGGCGGGATTCACGTAGGCGTAGAGCGAGATGCTGGTCGTGCTCATCTTCGACAGCGCGTACACGTAGGCGCTGAACGCGATCAGCGATCCGAAGATCGTGAGGTAGGCGAGGGCCGCGGAGGTCCTCATGGTCACATGGAACCGCGGGGCTTCACCGAGGGCGAGGCCCACACTTCCGACGACCACGCCGCCGATGAGCGCCTGGACGCCTGAGGACAGGAGCGGCGGAAGCTTGGGCAGGTGATACTTGCCGCGATAGGTGCCGATATTCCAACCGACGGTTCCGACTTGAATCGCGAGCGCACCGAGAATGAAGCCCGGCTCGAACCGGCCACCCGCGCCTCGGGGCGTCACGAGCAGCGCGACGCCGATGAAGCCGACCAACATCCCCACTCCGCGGCGAAGGTTCACCCGCTCACCTCCCGTCCGAAGCGCCTCCATCAGCGCCATCCAGAGCGGGCCCGTGGCAACGAGGAGCGCGGCCATGCCGCTTGGCACGTACTTCTCAGCCCACACGACCGAGAGATTCCCCACTACAACCATGAGAACGCCGATCAGCGCGAGATTGCCGAGAATCCTCCAATCGCGCGGCAGGCGATGCCCGCGGGCGAGCGAGATGGTCACAAGAATCAGCCCGGCGACGGTGAATCGAATGCCGGTGAGAAGAAACGGCGGAATGGTCTCGATGGCGACGCGGATCGCCAGGTAGGTCGTGCCCCAGACCAGGCAGACGGTGAGAAACGCAGCGTAGGCGAGCGCGCGTTCGTGCTTCATGCGTCCACTCCGAGGGCGATGCCGCCGACCTTCTCGCAATGAGTCTTCATGACGATGGTCGTTCTCGTCGACAGCGAGAGAGGGGGAGCGGTGAGCTTCGACACCAGCGCGTTGAGCGATTGAATCGAGTCGGTGCGAACTTTGATGAAGTAGCAGTCGTCGCCGGCGACGGTGTGCACCTCGAGGATCTCGTCGGACTTCATGAGGGCGCTGAAGATCTTCGCCGCCTTCGGCGAGAGTGTGGGCCCGCGAGCGGCCACGAAGGCAGTGACCAGCCGGCCGAGTGCCGCGGGATCGACCACGACGGTGTGGCCGCGGACGACGCCGATGCGCTCGAGCTTCTCGATTCGGTCAGCGACGGCGGGACGGGAAAGGCCGACCTGATCGGCGATTTGCGAGGCGGGAGCGCGACCGTCGCGGAGAAGATGCGTCAGAATCCTGACGTCGTGGTCATCCAATTCGACAGCCATGGCGGTAAGTTACCGCCATTTCGTCAGCGTGTCAATATGGATTCCTTCGATTCGTCAGGCGGTGGCCGCCGGGACCGGCCGGATCTCCGGGAGCTCGGAACGGCTCGCCGGCTTGGCATGACCCAGGTTCCGCGGGTAGCGGAACTCGGCACGTCGCTCGACGCTCCTCAGCAGGTCGCGGCGCAAGTACTCGATTTTTGCGGCGCGTTGCGGGTCGGCCTGGAGACGGCGGAGCGATTCGCGGCTCAGCACGACTGACGTCAGCTTCAGCCCGGGAGCGCGAACGGAATAACGAATCGTGCGACGGTCGTCAGAGCACACACGGGCAATGCTCTCCGCCGGCAGTACATTCATGATCTCTTCAGCGATCCTGCTTTCATCGATTCGTTGGGTCACCTGGGTCATCACTTCCTCCACTGTCCTTCGCTCACTTCAGACGAAAACGAGAGGGAGAAGTTTCAGACACCGGCGCGAACTTCCGGTAAACGAAGGGTGAAAGTGGACGCTTCCTACCGGACCCAGATCTCCTTCGCCATCTCATCCTCGATGGCGAGTGTGGTCTGACCACAGGCGAGGGTGACCGAGGGGCGACGGCCGAGGAGGCGCACTTCTGTTCCGGGTACGACGCCGAGGACCGCGAGGCGGTTGAGGCGCGCCGGCGACTTTGGCGCGATGAAGACCACCGTGCCGCTCGATCCGATCGGGAGATCGAACAGCCGTGTCGTGAGCGGCTCGACCTTGGTCTCGAACACCCGGCAACACTCACCGCGCGGAATGGACTTCTGATGCGGGCACTTCGGCGGGTGCCCGAGAAAAGTGCAGACGCGATCGACGACGCGCTCGGAGAGAATGTGCTCCAGCTCGCAGGCCGAGGCTTCCGCGTCCGAAAGCGCCACGTCCATCACTTCGGCGAAGAGGATCTCGGCGAGGCGATGGCGCCGTACGATTCCTCGGGCCCGCGCCTCGCCCGCGGGGAGCAGTTCCAGCTCTGCGCCGGCGCGCAAGGCTTCGTCGGATTCGAGTTGCGCGACCGCCGGCGCCAGAGAACCGTTGCCGATCGTGCGTTGCAGTTCCTCGATGCCCGGCATCGCTCGCCCATCCTCTTTCGCATACCAGAGACGCTCGAGCACTTCGTCCGCGATCGGATGAATCATCGCTCTCTCCCTTCGCGCGCATCCTCGCCTCGTATTGCGGACGGCGCATCGGGCCGCCCGCCGAACATGCGGCGCAGCCAGCGGGCCACGCGCCCATCTTCGACGAATTCGTATCCGCACCGCGGGCAGCGCACCTTCGCGCATCCGCTCGACATCGGGCAGGCAGCATGGCATGCGGCGCCGGCGAATTCGAGCCCGCAGAGCGGGCAGGCGTAGGTGCGGGCGTCCGGCATGGCGGCGTTCATGAGAAGCTCACGCCGAGCCCGCGCAGCACGTAGTTCATGATCACGCCAATGCCGAACGCATAGACGATGATGAAACCAGTCATGGCCAACCCTGCGCGCATACCCCGCTCCTTGAGAATTACGAGAAAGTTGGCGACGCAGGGAACGAACAAGGTAATGACCGTCAAGGACACGACGGTCTGCACCGGATTCAGCGCGCCGGCTTTCTGCATGGCAAACAATCCGGCGGCGCCATAGTCGCGGCGCAGGAATCCGATCAGGAACGCGTTGGCCGCCTCTCGCGGCAGGCCGAGGCCTCCGACGACGAGAGGAGCGATCAGGCTCTGGAACTTGCCGAGCAGCTTGGTCAGATCCGCCAGGTACAGCACCAGCGTGCCGACGATGAACAGCGGCACCGCTTCCTTGAGATACCACTCCGTTCGCGCTGCGACTTTGATCAGGATGTTCGTCAGCTTCGGCACGCGCACCGGCGGGACCTCGAGGATGAAATCGCCTGATTCGCCGGGCAGAACCTTCGAGGCGAGCAGACCGACGATGAAGATCGTGCCGCCCACGACGCCGAGCCACAAGATCGTGGCCGCCGGATGAAGAGGTCCGAGCATGGCCATAATCACGCCGAGCTGGGCCGAGCACGGCACGCCGAGAGCGAGGAGGATCGTGACGATCGTGGCCTCTTTCTTGGTCTCGAGGATGCGCGTCGTCAGCGTGGCCATGGTGTCGCAGCCGAGGCCCAGGACCATCGGCAGCACGGCCTTCCCGTTCAGCCCCATCAGCCGGAAAACGCGATTCAGCATCACCGCGAGTCGCGGCAGGTATCCGGAGTCTTCGAGGATGCCGAAGAAGATGAAAAACGTCGCCACGACCGGAAGGACGATGGCGATCGCGTACGTCAGCGCCATGGTGACGACGCCGTACGGACCGGCGACGAGATCGTGAAGGAACTTGGCGCCCATCTCCATGGACGTCAGCTTCGCGGTGACCGCGTATTCCGGAGCGATCACGCCATCCGTCAGCAAGTGGTGGTGCGGGAACCGCATCAACATGTCGAGCAACCGGATCGTCCAGGGGTTGATGTGTGCCACGAAGATCCGGTTCTGGACGAAGTCGACGAGCGTGCCTGCACCAATCTTGCCGACGAACAACCAGGCGGCGTAGAGCACGAGGCCGAGGAATGGCACGCCCCAGACCGGATGCACGCTGATGCGGCCGAGCCAGTCGCGGATGCCGCCGGGCGAAAGCGCCGGTGCGTGGAAGACCGAGGCCATGATCTCGTCCACCGCGCCGAGGCGCTCCCGGCTGATGGCGTAGGCCAGCGGCTCCGACACGCGCCCTTCGATCTCCTGGCGGACCGTGTCCAGCGATCGGAGAACATCCTTCGCGTAGTGCGATTTGAGATGAGAGACGAGCGTCGTGTCTCCGGCCAGAACGGCCAGCGCGAGTCCGCGAGTTGGTTTGCTGATCTGCTTCGTGCCTGCGCCGTCGAGCAGATCGATGACTCGGGCGATACCCTCCTCGATCGGCGCGGAGTATTGGACTGCCGCGCGGCCGTGCCGCGGAGCGACGGCGGCGCGCTGAAGCTTGTCGAGGTTCCATCGCCGCAGCGCCGATGTCGGCACGACGGCGACGCCGAGGGCCGTGGCGAGTGCGCCGGCATCGACTTCGATCGCGCGCTCTTGCGCCTCGTCCGCCATGTTGAGACAGAGCGTGAACGGCATTCCGTATTCGACGATCTGAAGAGCCAGCAGCAGCGTGCGCCGCAGATTCTTGAGGTCGCCGACCTGGACTACGTCCGCATCCGGCTTGGCAAGCAGGATGTCGCGCGTGACGCGCTCATCCTCGGACTGCGGGATGAGGCCGCTCGTCCCGGGCGTGTCGATGACCTCGCGCGGCTCGCCCGCAACCGTCGCGGCTGCGCGCGTGATCTCGACCGTCGTCCCCGGATAGTTCGAGACGGTGACGTAGCGATTCGTCAGCGCGCCGAAGAGGAGCGACTTGCCGACGTTCGGATTGCCGACCAGGATGAGCGCGCGCCGGCCGGCGCGGACCGTCGCTCGCGGAGCGTTGTTGTCGTCATGATCGTCGAGATGAGCGAGTCGAAGTTGAGACATAGTCTCAGCCACGGTAGGCCCGAGCGCGAACAAACCGAGGTGACTGCTGTCACCGGCACGCGTGACAGCGATGGCCTGATCGCGGCGCGAGGACGCGCGGCTATACTCGCCCCCATGCGTCGAACGAACATCGCCGCGCTGATCCTCCTGCTTACACTCGCGTCGTGCGCCAGCGCTCCGCAGTCGCCGGGAGCGGCGTTCGCGACGGAGATCCTCGATACGCTTTACCTCGGCACAGGGCGGCCCGCGCCGCAGCCGCCGGTCTCCGACAGCGAGTGGCGCGCCTTTCTCGCCGAGGTCGTGACCGCGCACTTCCCGGACGGTTTGACGGCGTGGAACGCGTACGGGCAGTGGCGCCAGAGCGGACGAGCCGAGATCGTCTCCGAGGACTCACACGTCCTGCAGCTCATCCACGAAGACTCGCCGCTCGCCGACATGGCCATCGACGAGATCATCGCCGCCTACAAGAGCCGCTTCGCCCAGCAGTCGGTGTTGCGAGTGCGCACGGTGGTGCGAGTGACGTGGAAGTGATCGGTGGTCAGTGGTAGTCAGTGGTCAGTGGTAATCAGTGATCAGTGGTCAGCGAGGACCCGCCGTCATCCTGAACCGCGTGTTGATCGCGCGCGACGCGCTGAGAGACGAACAGTAAGCCGCAAATAGCGGCAAATACCTGATCACGGCCACCAAGAGCGCTATCAGAACTTGACCACATCGCTGGACGACCAGGGCGGTATGACAACGAAGTCGGGTCTTCAGATCTAGCGATTGGCCTCCACATCCCACGCCAGAGGCGAGAGTCTGGCCGTGGTAACTGAACACATGGATTGGCAATCTGACTTACAATCCATGCATGATCCACAGAGTCATCACGGCTCGTCTGAAAGAGGCTGCGGCGCAGCTTCCGGTGGTGACTCTCACGGGGCCGCGGCAGTCTGGCAAGACCACGTTGTGCCGCGCGGCGTTTCCCGGGAAGAAGTATGTCAATCTCGAGCCGCTCGACACGCGTGACCTCGCCCAAAGCGACCCTCGCGGGTTTCTCGCCGAGTACTCCGCGGGCGTCATTCTCGACGAAATCCAGAACGTGCCGGAGTTACTCAGTTACATCCAGGCCGATGTCGATGAGGATCCGTCGCCGGGTCGTTTTATCCTCACGGGCTCCCAACAGCTCGCCGCGAGTCGGGCCATCGGGCAAACGCTCGCGGGCCGGACGGCGATTCTGCACCTCCTCCCGTTCTCGCTCGACGAACG
>DASQGS010000300.1:0-20063 GCA_035632455.1 Thermoanaerobaculia bacterium
GCGGCCACTACCGTGCCGAGGAACATCATCTTCTGCGACTCATAGAGAGCCTTGCCTTCGTTCTGCGCCGCCTCGGCATCCTTCTTCTGCATGTCGACGAGCTGGTCGAATGTCTCGCGCATCCGCGTGGCAACCTGGCGAGGGCCCGGGTCGAGCAGGAGGGCCGTGCCGGCCTTTTCTCGCGTGGCGGCGTCGACCGACGCGTCTTCGAGGACGGCGCGGAGTCTCAAGCTTCCGCTCTTCACCGACTCAGTGTCGGCATCGAGCTGCGCGAGAAGTTTGTCTTCGGTCGCCGTGGTCCCCGCCTTGCGAAATGCAGCCAGTGATTCGTCCATCCGCCGCATGTCGGCGGCGGATTTCAGAACGAACTCCTCATATTGGGGCGTCCCCACGGCCGCGACCATCTCCATTCTGGTGAGACGGTTGTGTTGAAACGCGATTGCGGCCGCGCTCATGTGCTCGAGCGGCTCGACGTGGTGATGAAACGTCTTCTGCAGTTGCTCGTTGAGCGCCTGCATGTTCTGGATGCCGCGGATGCCGATGCCGGCCACGATCGACGACATCAGCAGAAAGGCGAGGGTGAGCTTGATGCCGACTTTCAGATTGAGAAACCACTTCATGGCTACGCTCCTTGCGGCGCACCCTGGAGGGCGTCGCGCTCGATTTCACGAAGGATGAGAATGCGATCGACATCGAGAAGAATCACCAGGCGCGCTCCCAGATCGCAGACCCCGATGATGTAGTCCGACTGTGTCGTCATGACGTCCGGTGGGGGAGGCTGTACGGTCTCGCGCTGGATCCGCTCCACCTGCTGCACCGCATCGACGAGCAACCCGAGCGAACGCCCGCGCGAGGTCACCACGAGAATCCGGCTTTGCGGTGTCGGTTCTGCGGAGCTCAAACCCAACCGCACTCGAAGGTCGATCACCGGCAGCACGCGTCCGCGCATGTTCGTCACGCCACGCACCATCGCCGGCGCATGCGGTACGCGGGTGACCCCGGTAACTCGGAGAATCTCGTAGACGTGCGTCACCGGAAGTGCGAACGTCTCGCCCGCCAGCCAGAACGTCACCCATGTTTCGAGTGTCTTCGGCTGCTCGACCGCTGGTGCTGTGGCGTTTACGGAATCGGCAAACGAGTAGAAGCGCTCAGGAGTCGAGGCTTCCAGGTTTAAGCCGACGAAGTCTTCGGCAAGGCCGGATGGCGGCAACAGTGCTGTTCCAGGGCCCGAGTCTTGGTCGGACATCGATTACCTCCTGTCACTCGCCACCAGGCGAGGGTCAATGGCCGTCGTCATGGCGACGAGCGACCTGGGATCGAGAATCAGAAGAACACGGCCATCGCCGAGGATCGTGGCACCCGAGATGCCGGGCGGAAGACCGCCGACTTCGCCGAGGCCCTTGACGACGATCTCGCGCATCCCGGTCAGATCGTCGACTAGAAGGCCGCGATGCCTGTTGTCGGCTTCGATCACCACGATGTAGCCGTCATCCCGCGGAGCTCCCGCGGAATCCATGACACAGCCGAGATCGAGAAGCGGCAGCACGGAGCCGCGCCACTCGAAGACCGATGACTGGTTGATCACGTGCCGGTCGCCGGCCTTGATGCGAACACTCTCGCTGATGGCTGCGAGAGGGATCGCATAGTCATCGCCGTCGACGTGTACCAGCAGTGCGCGGGTGATCGATACCGTCAGTGGCAGCCGCATCCGAAACATCGTTCCGACGCCGGGCTCGGAAGATACCGAAACGTGCCCTCCCAACCGGCGCACTGCGTCGACCGCTGCGGACAAGCCCACCCCGCGGCCGGCACTCAGGTCCGTTTCGCGCCGTGTCGAGAAACCTGCTCGGAAGAGGAGCTCGAAGGGGTCGTCCACGCTGCGGGGGTCGATGCCGCGCGCTTCCGCCGCGCGGATGATTTCGGCGCGATCGATGCCGGCGCCGTCGTCGATTACTTCGACGACGACCTCGTTCGCATGGGCGACGGCGGTCAGTCTGACGTTGCCCTCGGCCGGCTTCTGGCATGCCGTGCGCGTCGCGGGAGTCTCAATTCCGTGGACGATGGAGTTCCGGACGATGTGGCCGAGCGCTTCGCTCGCGCATTCGAGCAGGGCCTTGTCCATCGGCGTCTCTCCGCCGGTAACGGTGAACCGCACGCGTTTGCCCGATCCGAGGCTCTCGTCGTGGACGATCCGCCGCAATTGCCCGAACAGGATCTGAAGAGGAACCATCCGGATCGACATGATCCGGTCTTGGATGAAGGTGAGCGTCTTCCCCAGCGCCTCGTGGGCGGTTGCAACGTCATCCCACGCACCCTTACCGCCGGAACGGCTGCGGATCAACGCATCGTCGACCCGGTTCCGGAAGATCACCATCTCCGCGAGGAGGTCGACGAGCTCGTCGAGCGCTGTGAATGGCACGCGCACGCAGCGTACGGAGTCGGCATGTTGCCCCGCCGCCGATGTGGTGAGCGCCTCCGCCTGGTCATAATTGCTCTTGTCGGAGTCCCGGAGTTTGCCGCGGAAGTTGTCGAGATCGAGAAGGAGTCCTTCGATCTCTGGATCCTCGCGATCGACCGAGGCGACCCGGTCTTCGAGTCTATGAGCTGCTTCCTGCAACTCTCGGAACCCCATCATGCCGGCGTTGCCCTTCAGGGTGTGGAGCTCGCGTTTGGCGGTGTTCAACAGCTCATCGCAGGCATCACCAGTCTGCTCGAGTGCGGCCAGCAGGTATTCTTCGAGACGATCGCACCGTTCGTTTGCCTCGGAGTAGAAGTCAGCCGTGAGACCGAGGTAGGGCGCGTCGGCCATCAGATGACGCTTCCTGCCTGCTCAAGCGCAGGCGCCCGCTGCGTTCGTCCAGCATCGAAGATGCGATCGATCAGCGTGTGGAGGTCGTGCGGCTTGAAGGGCTTGGTGACGTAGCCGCGCGCCCCTCCCCGCAACGCCCGCACGGTGTCTTCGTGCTTCCCCTCCGTGCTCACGATAATGACCGGGATGTCGTGGAAAACCTGCTCGCGCTTGCAGTGTGCCAGGAACTCCATCCCGCTCATCACCGGCATGTTGATGTCCAGGAGGATGAGGTCGGTGTCCGGGTGCTCGGAGAGCCGCTGCAGCGCTTCGCGTCCGTTCAGGGCGCGAAGCAGAGAACAGCCGTTCTGCCGGCGTTGTCGGAAAACGACTTCGTACATGCGCTGAAGCAATTCCGAATCCTCGACGATCAGGATCTTTCGCAGTTGTGTCGGTGTTGTCATGGGATTTCTCACTCGAATACCGCGCTGACGCGCGTCTGGTCAGGGACAGCTTCAGAGAGATCGATCCAGGTCTGGACCGGCTCGGGGTGACCGTAGAAGAAACCTTGGGCCAGGTCGACGCCGCTGTCGAGGACCGCGGCGTGCTCTTCCTCACGCTCCACGCCCTCGACAATCAATTCCGCGCCTGTCTCCCGCGCGAAGGCGACGAATCCGCGGAGCAGGCGCATCTTTGAAGGCGAGGAATCGATGTTGGTGATGAATTGGCGGTCGATCTTCATGAACTCGGCCTCCAGCGAGACCATGTGATGAAGCCATGAGCTGAAGACGCCGATGTCGTCGAGCGCAAGCCGCATGCCCAGGTTTCGTAAGGGTTGAAGGCTTCGCTTGATCGCCCGGACGTGTGCCTTGTCGGTGGTCTCCGAGATCTCGAGCACGACCCGTCGCGGGTCGACGTCGACGATCGGAAGTAGACGCATGATGTCGTCGCGCTGAGTGGCGTGGCGTAGGAGCGTTTCGCCGTGTATGTTGACGAAGAGAGATCCGTCGAGCACGCGGCCGAGACGAACTGCCGAAAGGATGCAAGCGGAATCGATTTCGTGAAGGAGCGACCGGTCGACGGCGTCGCTGCGAAAGATGGAGGCCGGATTCTCGAGCACCGTTCCTTCGGGCCCGCGCATCAGCGCTTCGAATCCGAACAGCGTCTCATCGCTGAAACGCCGAATCGGCTGGAACACGACGGAGTGGAATCCGCGCCGGACCAGATCGGCAAGCTGCTCGTGCTCGGCTTGAGTTTTCATGACTTGAGCTGCTGGATGGCGGCGAAGAGACGCGCGGGATCAACCGGTTTTTCGAAGTAGCAGGCCGCGCCGAGGCGGTAGGCGCGGCTCATCAACTGCGGGTTCCCGAAGCCGGTCACGAGGATCACGCGCGTCTTCGGACTCTTTTCCTTCACGTACTGAAGGATCTCCAGCCCCTCCTCGCCAAGCACACCCGTCAGGCGAAGGTCGGTGATCACAAGATCGTAGCGACCAGCATCGAGCAGCTTTTCGGCGGCCTCGATGCTGGTCACTGAATCGACATGACAGTGAAGACGGCGGATCAGAACCGCGAGAATGGTGAGAGTCTCCTCGTCATCATCGACGAGGAGAACCCGATCGAGGGCGGAGTCGGCGGGTTGGGTCGGCGGGATGTGCAGAACGGTGGCAGTCATGTCGACCAGCCGCCGTGCAACCTTGTTGCCAGATTCAGCCGGAGATGCAAGTCGTTTAATTGTGATGCCTTAGCTGGTTACACCTCAGAATGTGAGACGCGTTTCTCATGAGCTGTCTCAAATCTCGTGAGAACGCCCTCGTTTCTCGCAGTCTCACGCCGTCTCACGTGAGAATCGTTGCCGGCGGGAGCGGTCATCGGGTCCCAAAGGCCGACGATGATTCGCCCCTGACAAGTCTGCCAGGCGAGACTTTAGCGCGCGGTGGACCAGTGGCGATGTGTTTACCGCCCCGCGCACTCGAACGCCCGCAGCCGCCTGTACAGCGTCGCCCGCGACAAGCCCAGCTCCCGCGCCGCGCGCTCTTTGTCTCCGCTGCAGCGATCGAGCGCCGCAAGGATCTGCGCACTGCCGGACGGAGCCCCCGTGCTCGCTGCGCGTTGTGCCGGCCGCGCCCGTCCGATGCCGCGCAAATGCATCTTCCCAACCGGCTGACCTCTCGCCATCAGCAGCGCCCGTTCCAGCACATTCTTGAGCTCCCGCGTGTTCCCGGGCCAGTCATAGGTCTCGAGCATTTCCATCGCACCGCGCTCGAGATGCGCGACCGTCGCGCCGAATCCGGCAAGCAGGTATGCGACCAGCGGCCGGAAATCCTCCGGCGTCTCCCGCGACGCCGGCAGGTGAATCGGAAGCACGTTGAGCCGGTAGTACAGATCAGCGCGAAACCTCCCTGCGGCAACGTCGCCGGCGAGATCGTGATGGGTCGCGCAGATGAGCCGGAAATCGCTGTGCCGTACGTTCGTCTCCCCCAGACGGCGATAGCGCTTCTCCTCGATGAGCTTCAGGAACTGCACCTGAATGGACGGCTCCATGTCGCCAATTTCATCGAGGAAGAGCGTGCCGCCATCGACCGTGTCGAGCAAGCCGCTCCGGCTCTCCGTTGCCGATGTGAACGCCCCGCGGGCATGGCCGAACAACTCGCTCGCCAGCAGCTCCCCGCGAAGCATCGAGCAGTTGACCTCGACGAGCGGCTGTGCCCGGCGACGGCTTCGCTGATGGATCCAGTTGGCCATCAGCCCCTTGCCGGTCCCGGTCTCGCCGCTCATCAGAACAACGGCATCGCTCTCCGCTGCGAGCACCGCGAGCTCCTGCGCCTGCCTCGCCAGCTCGCTGATTCCGAAGAACGGTTCGATTCTTTTCTCAAGGCGCTGGTGCGCCGCATTCCTGCGCCGGAGTTGCCCCACCTCGAGCGACCTCTTCAGGAACAGCTCGAGCTCCGCGAGATCGATAGGTTTGCTGAGGAAATGATCCACCCCCCGCTTCATCGCTTCGACCGCGGTCGGGACATCGCCACGTCCGGTGATGACAACGATGGCGAGGCCCGGGTAGGTGGCGCGGAGCTCTTCGACCCAGTCGATGCCGTTGCCGTCGGGGAGATCGAGATCGAGTAAGACGGCGTTGAACGAATCCGCCGCCATGGCCGCTTTCGCCGCAGCAAGGGTGCCGGCCTCGCGAACGACGAATCCCTTCCTCGTGAGGAATCTCGCCGAGGACGAGGAGAAGACCCACTCGTCGTCAACGAGCAGCAGTTTCGCTTGCATCTTCAGGCTCTCCGGCGGCGCTTGCCGACATCATGATCTCGGCCGTGCAGCCGGGCCCGGGATCGTTGTTCCTGACAACCACCCGCCCGCCGTATTGCTCGACGATGTTCTTGACCAGGCTCAAACCGAGACCGGTGCCTCCGGGGCGCGTCGTGAAAAACGGATCGAAAACCCTCGGAGAATCCTCGTGCCTGATGCCCGTGCCGCGATCGACGACTTTGATCCGGAGGTCGCCGTTGTCCCGCTCCGCCGCGACAGCGAGCTCTTCGAAGATTGGCGAGTGCTGGTCGGCGTTATCGAGGAGATTGATCAGTACCTGATGCATTCGCGCCGGTTCCACATCCACGACTTCGTCGATTCCCAGCGGCTCGAAGTGCACGCGTTCGATCGCCTGATCAGGATGGCTGGACCGCCAGATCGCGATGGCCTCGGTGCAGAGAATGTTTACCGAGCATGTCTCCATGCGGGAAGGCTCGACCGGCTTGGCGAACTCCAGCAACTCGCGCATCAGGTCGGCCAGCCGTCTAACCTGCGATCGGATCGCACTGAACAACGGCTGGTTGTCCTCTCTCTCGCCGAGGTCCAGTTCCAGAGCCGACAACCCCGCCTGAATCGCGTTCAGCGGATTGCGCACCTCGTGAGCCACACCGCTGATCAGGCGCCCCACCCGCTCCATCTCCTCGGCGCGATGGAGCCGTTCTAGCAGCGCAACGTGCTCGGTCCTGTCGTGCTGCAGACCGATGAAGCCTCGGATCTCTCCGTCATCCGCAATGATCGGCGAAATGCTGGCGTCGACCTGGTAGGTGGTCCCGTTCTTGCGGCGGTTCACGAAACGACCCCTCCACGGATTCCCGCTGAGCAGTTGCGTCCAGAGGGACCTGTAGAGCTCATCGCTCTGGAAGCCGCTCTTCAGAATCCGCGGCGTCAAACCCACGACCTCGTCGCGCCCATACCCGGAGATGCTCTCGAAGGCCGGGTTTACATACTCGATGCGCCCGTCGCGGTCGGTCATGATGACGACCTCGGTCGACTGATCGATTGCCACCGCCAAACGCCGCTGAGCGTGTTTGTACTTCTCGCGCGCCGTGACATCACGGTCGACGCCGTGATAGCCGGTGAGCTCGCCGTTGGCGTCGAATACGGGTACTCCGCTCGTTTCGAGAATGACGAGAGTACCGTCGCGGTGGATGTTCACGTTTTCGATGAGCGCGAACGGCTTCCGCTCCACCGCCGCGGTGCGGAACACCGTGCGGACGCCTTCCGCCGCCTCCGGAAGCATGAAGTCGAACGGGGTGTGCCCGATGATCTCCTCCGGCTCGTAACCGAGGATCTCGCGGACGCGCGGGCCGGCATACGTGTAAACACAGTTCGGACCGGCTTCCCACACCCAGTCGGTTGTGATCTCGACGAGATCGCGGAGGGAGCTTTCGATGGCCCGATAGCGCTGCTCGGCGTCGACGACCGCCTGCCGGAGAGTGTGCCGCTCTTCCCAGACTCGCGCCGTCTCCTCCGCACGAATCCGCCGCCGGTAGCTCTGATAGGTCGTGACCCATGTGACCGACAGCGCCAGGATCAACGCGGCGAAGAGGAGAAACGTCAGGACGATGTCTTTCCGAACGTCGCGCACGGCTGCGGATCGCGGCGCGCTGATGAGCGTCGTCAGCGAGACTCCGTCGACATGTGCCGTGGCCTTGGCGGCGGTCTCATCACGACTCGGCTCGCCTCCGGCGGTGACCTGATGCCTTGCCACCACGCGTGTCGGGGAATGGCAGCCCGCACACGGCACGTCAGCCGCCTGGATCTCATTCAGAACTGCCGGGGCATGTGACGAGTCATAGATGACCGTGCCGCCGTTCGCGAGCACTCGCGCCTTCCACCTGCTGCCGGCAATGGCGTGCCCGACGGATGCGGCGATGCTCCGGACGATCTCCACGTCCGCCACCACCGTCCCTCTTGGGAACCGGAGGGCCAGTTGCACGACCTGGCCGGGAGCCGCGTTCGGTCCGCGACCGTTGAGCAAGCGCGCCTTCACCGCGCGGGAGGACGCCAGGCCGGGAGGTAGCGCGGGCACGTGGCTCCCGGCAGAGGTCACAACGTGGCCCTGGGCGTCGTATACCGCTACCGCAGCGATTCCGGTCCCGCGTGAAGGATCCAGGTACGGCCGGGTGATCGTGCTTGCCAGGTCCATCCGCGCATCGACGGCATCGGCGATCGCGTGAAGGTCGATCGATCGCTCCGCCAACCATGAATCGAGATGCTCGGATACGGCGCGGGCCGCGACGAGCTGGTCGCTTTCCTGTTCACGAAATGCCCCCTCCTCGCTTTCCCTGTGAAAGGCGTAGACGACGTACATCAGCGCCGCCAGAATCAGCACTGTGGCACCGATGAGAAATGCGTTTCGCGCCATCGGTAACCTTCTGCCTCCACGTCTGAACAAAGGGTGTCCGCCATTCGAGGAATGGCGATGACTGGAATGCACTGCTCGTACGATCCCGCCATCGTGCATGCGTTCGATATCGTCGACGTGGAGACATCATGATCGATCGGGACGGCGATGGTATAACAGAAAATGCTGACAGCACGAGAGTTAGGCCTGACTGCGCGTCGGCAAACGCGTATCGGCCGACCCTGACGGAGTCAGATCGGAGGCCAAACACGAGAAACCAGATTCACCCGGGAATGGCGGCGCTCAGACCGCCGCGAGCGTGTGAGTGAAGTTGCGAATTTCTCCGCCGTCGCAGGCGTCGGGGTCGGAGAGTCAAGATCGGAGGGAGCGGTCATGGCAAGTCTGTGCGCGCGACCCTCCGGCCCCGCCCCGCCAACGTGGGACCGAGTGTCCGGTGCGCCCGGCCTGCGGGCGGCTCGAAACGACGTTATTGCTTCAGAAATAACCCCTCCATCAGCCCGGTTGGAGAGTGTCCTTGACGCGAAGGGATCGCCCGTCGATAATGACGCTCCTTTCGCACCGCGCGCCGATCACCGCGCGCCTCACCAATTGTCGCGGGGTGGAGCAGTCTGGTAGCTCGTTGGGCTCATAACCCAAAGGTCGGAGGTTCAAATCCTCCCCCCGCAACCAATTCAAAGACAACACTTACGGCTACAAAGAGTGGGCGGCCACTCCCTGCCGTAAAACAAGAAGCCCCGGCGCCGGGCCGGGGCTTCCGTTGATACATCGTGAAAACTATGGGCTAGAACTTGGCACCGAACGAGAAGCGATACGTGCGCGGAAGCTGGAAGTCGCCCTGGGTAGCGCCTGAAGTCGGATTGACAGGCTTGCCAAACGACGGGCCTTTGATGCAGTTCACGCCTTCCTTCGGTGTGTCGGTAAAGGGGTTGAATGCCCAGCAGCGGGTTCCCGTGCCGGGACCGGTCGTCTGGACACAGGCTGGTGATGTAGCCGTGAAGACGTTCGCATTGGCAACGGCGGCGGCCTGGCTGTTGAAGACATTCACGATCTGACCCTCGAAGTACAACTGCGCCTTCTGGATCGGCAGGTAGTAGTTGATCGACAGATCGGTGCTTGTGAGGTTGTCGGTACGGAACGCACCGCGCTGGCTGAAGTAGTAGTTGTCCGTGCTGAAGGCCGTGATGTTGGTGTAGCTGGTATGGCTCGAGGCGGCGGTTGGGCACGGGTGGAAACCGGCCGCGATGGCACCATTCGCGGTCATCGTCGCTTGGGTGCAGCGCGAGCCGGAATCGCCGGAGACATAGATGCTGCCGATGGCAGAGTACGGTTGGCCCGAGTCATACCGCTCCAGGGCGCTGAAGTTGAGGTTTCCGAACTTCAACGGCAGGTCGTAGCTTAGCCAGGTGCGGATCTTGTTGCGCTCATCCTGAGTCAGGAAGCCGGTCGGGTTCCTATTAGGGTAGTTGAGGAATTCTGGATAGTTGAGCGAGCTGTTGATCGGAACCGGGCCGGAGCCGGCGGTCTCGCCCACGGCATTGCCCTTCAAAGTCGAATACGTGTAGTTGGCACCGAGATTGAGGCGAGTGGTGAACTTGTAGGCGCCCTGGACCAGCACTGCGTGATAGACGCGGGATAGGTTGCTGCTGTTTGTGATGTACCCGAGATCGACGTTCGCCTGCGCGAGCGGGTCGAACACCTTGCCCGTGGCCGTGTTGGCAAACGTTGTGTAGAAGTCGTGCCACTTCCGGTACTGGTAGTCGGCCCGCAGGAAGCCGTTGGTACCGATCTGGCCGCCCGCTCCAAACGTGTACTCGTCGACCCCCGGCGACTTGAGGTTTCCCAGGATCTGAGTGCTGACGCCAGCGGTGCCGCCGCCGAGGCGGAAGTCGGCGTTGTTGATGCCGCCGACGCTGTTGAACCAGGAGAATATCTTCGTGAGTGCCGCGGGCGTCGGCTGCCTTGTGATGGCGGGGCCGTAGTAAACCCAAAAGAGATACGACGGAGAGCCGGCAGGCGACGTGGCATCACCGACGTTGCCGTTGGCGATCTTCGACGCGTATTGGCTGTAGCTCGCGTTCAAACGGAGTCTACCGTTCGCCCAAACGTCGTAGATCAAGCCAAGACGCGGACTGACGCGAGAGTCCTTCGCGACCTTTGCATGAGCCTCATTCTCGCCGTCGTTCTGATCGTAACGGACGCCGAGGTTCAGGTTCAGGTGGCTGTTGAAGTCCCACTTGTCGTTCGCGAAGACCGACTGGGTGGTGAATGCATTGCCCTTCGAGGGCGCGAGAATCGGGAAGTAGATCACGAGGGCGTTCCCCGGATTGAAGGTGGCCAGGAATGTTCCATCGGCGGCGCGATCCTGCGGGTCGTAGCCGAAGATGGTGAAGTTGGAGGCCGACTGATAGTTGTTGGTCCTCAGCATGTCCTGGTAGTTCTCGTAGCCGGCGATGAAGTTGTGCGTTCCGAACCCCTTGGTCGATAGGAAGTAGCTTCCCTTGATCTTGCCGTTGTAGTTGTTGCGCGACTCCAAACCGCCCGGGCAACCGCCGCAGAAGGTGTTGTAGCCTGCCCGGCTCGCAATGCGCGGGAAGTTAATGGACGTGCCGGTCTCCGGCGGCGCCGGTCCGTCAGCGCCTGAGTTTACAAACTTGAAGATTTGTCTTGCGTAGGTTCCCTCAACCAGGAAGTTGTTCGTGATGATGCCGTTGTAGTTGACGGTCCAGAAGCTGTTCGGCAGAGAACGCGACCTGTCGAGAGACGACAATTCCAGCGGCGTGCCGAAGGCGATGTTGGTCTGATCCTGCTTGATGTCGAAGTAAGACGCCACGAGGGTGTGCTTCGCTGTGAGCTGGCCGGTCAGTTTGCCTTCCAGGCGGCGCTCTGTGTCGGTGATTGGATATGAGAGGGTCAGGGAGTTGCCGTTGCCGGGGAATCCGGGATCGGCTGGAAGCGTGCCGAAGAAGTTCTGCAGATCCCTCTTCCGGTAGCGGCCGGCGGTGAAAAACCAAAGGCGATCGCGGACGATGCGGCCACCGAGCGTTGCTTCGTACACATTCTGGATGCTGCTCTGAGGTCGGGCGCCCGTATCGAGCGAGCCCCTCGTGGTCCAGGCGGGATTCGTCATCGAGTCGCGGAAGGTGCCGCTGTACTCGTTGCCGCCGGACTTGGAGATCGCTGTGACGACGCCGCCGCCGAACCGGCCGTATTCCGCCGAGATCGCACCGGTCTGCACTGTGGTCTCCTGGATGGCGTCTTCGATGAAGAGGTTTTGCGGCTGGCCGCGAAGGACCTCGTTTACGACCGCACCATCGACGTAGTACGTGCTGTCATACGCCTGCCCGCCCGAGATCACCGTTGCGCCGCCGACGCCCGTCGAGTTGACGCCGGGCATGAGGTTTACGGTTGCAAGGAGCGTGCGCGTCGTCGGCAGACTCTCCACAACCTTCGCGGTGAGGTTGGTCTGGATCTCCGTGGTCTCGAGGACGGCAGGCGAGTTTGCCGTAACGGTGATCGATTCGGCCACCGCCGAGAGCTTCATTTCGGCGTCGGCACGCGCCACCGTTGAAACGCCTACACTCACGCTCCGGGTTACCTGTTTCATACTCTCCATATCGAACTTCACTGTGTAGGCACCGGGGGGCAAGTTCCCGAAGTTGTAGTTCCCGTTGACATCGGTTGTCGTCGTCCGCGAGCCCTGCAAGTTCGGCGACGAGATCGTGACGGTCACGCCGGGAAGGGCATTACCGCCCAGTCTCACCGTACCTGTTAGATTCGCGGTGATCTGCCCGTAGGCGCTCAAGCCCGCGAGCAGAAGAACCACGAAAACTGCAAAGAAACGATTCAGCCTCATCTATGACCTCCTATCGAAATTCAACTACATGCACTTCAAGAACTGGAAGAAACAAGAGCGATGCGACTTCGTCGGCCTGAGAATCGAGGGCCAGGCCGTTACTTGATCAAGTTGTTGACCGACGGCCGAGTGAGATCCCGAGCCTCGTCGGTAAACACTCGGCGGCCGAGGGGCGCCGTTGTAACGATCCTTCTACGAGAGACGAGCGTCGGGCTCTTGGACTGGCGTCCAGTCATGGGATTAGCGTCCGGCGTTCACAGTTAAGGCACACGAATGTGTCAAAGGCCCGGCTACTGGTTTTATATGGAATGACGTAAAGCCAGTCTGTACGTCTCGATTCTCTGTCACGAAATATCGAGGCCCACTCTGGCCGGCCCACTGTCCGCGAATGGGACGGGTCCTTCCCGCTGCCGAACAGTTCGGCTCGGCGTACGGCTTGCACTGCACCGTCGACGATGGTTCGTGCCAAGCGATGCGGAGTGTGGTGAGGGGAGGCGAGCACGGTTGCCGCTTCCATGACCGCCAATGACTCGGACTCGTCAGGCGCGCGATCGAATCAGCTTCAAAGCTCCGCCGGCCATCGCCTTCGCCCACTCTGGTGTCTCTCGGAGTTCTTCGACGCTCGGAGCGATGATCGCACCGCTCCGCCAGTGCAGGAGAAGCCGCGGCGCCGGCATCAATCCCGCAGCCGGGTCGCCCTCCTCGCTGTTGTCGAAGACCTTGAGCTCGGTCAGATACGGCATCAGGGCAATGACGTTGCGCCGCGACCGGTCCCAGCGTTGACGGATCATCTCTTCGGGAATGTCGTGTCCGCCGGCAGCGACACGGGAGCGTACGCGCGCAATGTGCTGCTCCGGGCTGGAGAGGCCGGTGAACCAGACCAGAATCTCGAATCCGGTCCGAGCGGCCCCGACGAGCAGTGCCGGAATGGTGCGCCCGCCCAAGGTCGATTCGAAAGCATGGCTGAAGCGGCCGCGGATGGCGGCCTCCAACCTCAGTTTCCCTTCTTCCCAAGCGCGCGAACTTGCCTCGTCCGCCGAGCAGCCGATCGCGTCCCGGATCCGCCGTGCCGCTTCGTCGGGGTTGAAGTAATCGAGGCCGGCGCTTCGAATGAGCGCGCCGCCAAGCGAGCTCTTGCCGGCGCCGTTGACGCCGGCCAGAACGAAGATGACCGGCGCGCCTGGGGCCGCGGAAGGCATCAGCGCTTACGGCGCCGGCCTGCGGCATTGGCCGCTTTGGCCAACTCGGCGGGAGCCGACGCGAACAGCGTCCGCAGCTTCCGCGCGGCATTCGGGTGGCGGAGCGCCGCCAGCTCGTGATCGAGCTCCGCGCGGAGGGTGGTCAACGGATCGCGATCCGAGGCGTCCTTCTTGAGTTTCGCGTAGCGATCCATCGAGACGACAACAACCTCAGGACGGTTGTAACTGGTGACGACGACCTCTCCGACGGCGTTGACTTCGTCGACGATATCCCGCCAGTGGGCCTTCACGTCCGAGGCAGGACGCGTGGTGGAGTGCGGTTTCACTCGCGATTCCATGACGGATGATTCTCTCCCATCTTTCCCATCTTGTCCAACATTGGATACGCGTTGCCAATGTGACGCAGCAGGCGACGAGCAACGGTGTCGAACTAAGGAGCTCGTGCCGATCGCGAAGTCACGCCACCCGGACCAGCGGTAATCGCAACCGCGCCTCGCACCCGCCGCACTCGCGATTCTGCAGCGTCAGCGCGCCGTGATGTGCCTCGGCGATCTGGCGCGAGAGGACCAAGCCGATGCCCGTTCCCTCCGGCTTCGTCGTGAAGAACGGGACGAAGAGGTTGTTCGTGGGCGACAAGCCTGCTCCTTCGTCGAACACCGAGAGCTCGATCGATTGCGCTTCGACACGCCACGAGATCGTCACGGTGCCCCCGGTCTCCAGCGAGGCGTCGACCGCATTCTGCAGGATGTTGATGAGTAGCTGCTCGATCTGATCGGCGTCGACAAGAACCGTGGCGGTGGGCCCCGGCTCGACGTGCACCCTTGTCGCGAACCCGAGGGCGGCAATGCGACTCACCAGGGGACCGATGTCGATCGGGGCCCGGTCGGGCGGGGGGAGGCGGGCCAAGCGCGCGTACGCGGTCGTGAAGCGCGTCAGTGAGGCGACTCGCGAGGCGATGATGCCGAAGCCCTTGCGCGCATCCTCGCGCCAGCCGGCCGGAGGCGTGTCCGAAAGCACGATCTGTTGCAACGTGCCGGCGATCGACTGGATGGACGCCAGGGAGTTGTTCAGCTCGTGCGTCAGCACGCGCGCCAGTCGCTGCCAGGCCCTCAGCTCCTCGTCGCGCAGCACGCGGCTCAGGTCGGAGATCGCGAGGAGGAAGTGCGTCTGGCCCCGTTCCCGAAATGAGGAGTGACGCACGGACCACCGCCCGCTGCCGCCTGGGAAGCTCATCTCGATCGTGGCCGGCAGCGGCTGCACGAAACACGGCGCGAGTGCCAGCTCGTCGATGGTCCGGCCGACGCATTCGGATGAGTCCATGCGCAACAGGCGCTCCCCTGCGCGGTTCGTTTGCTGGAGGCGTCCCTTGCGGTCGAACAGGAAGATCGCCGAGTCGAGCTGGGCGAGGATCGCGCGCACGAGGGCGTCGGTCTCCATTGTGTCCAGGTAGCGCTCGCGCATCGCGCCGGCCAAGCGATTCACTTCCATGACAAGTTCGCCGAGGGCATCGCCGTCGCAGCCGCCGTGCGCTCGGAGCGAGAGCTCCTCTTCACGCAACCCGCCCACGACGTTCGCAAGAGTTCGTAGAGGGAACGTGATGTGGTGGTGGAGCACCTGCAGAATGAACAGAGTCACGGCAAGGATCGATAGCGCGGTTGCCACCCTCACCTCGTTCGAGACGTCGGCCATCCACAGCAGGGCGAGCATCGTGGCCGTGGCCGGCAGCGCGGCCGCGAACGAGAGAGCGAGCAGCCGGCGCTCGAATCGCACGGTCGTCAGAGTCCGAAACGCTGCAGACGGCGATACAGCGCGCTGCGGCTCAGCCCCAGAGCCTCGGCCGTGCGGGCGACGTTGCCCTCGAATCGCGTCAGGGCCTTCTTCACGAGCACGTACTCTACCTCTTCCAGGCTGAGCTCCTCGAGGCGGGTGTAGGAATCCGACGAATTGCCAAGGGCCAGATCGGCGGCGGTGACTTGCGGTGCGGTCGCCATGAGCACCGCGCGCTCCACGACGTGATCGAGCTCGCGCACGTTGCCCGGCCATCCGTACTCAAGCAGCGCGCGCATCGCTTTGTCGGCGAAGCCGCGCATGGTCTTCCGGTAGCGTGCCGCGTAGCGGCGCATGAAATGGGTGGCCAGGAGTGGCACGTCCTCACGCCGCTCGCGCAGCGGGGGAACGACGACGGTGACGGTGTTCAGCCGGAAGAGCAGATCCTCGCGGAACCTCCCGCTCGCCACCTCGTTCCTGAGGTGAGCGTTCGTGGCTGTGAGCACGCGAGTGTTTGTGCGTTTTGTCTGCGATGAGCCGACGCGCTCGTACTCGCCGGTCTCGATCACGCGGAGGACCTTGGCCTGTTGGGTCAGCGGCATGTTCGCGATCTCGTCGAGGAAGATCGTGCCGCCGTCGGCCAGCTCGAAGCGGCCCACGCGGTCTGACTTCGCGTCCGTGAATGCACCGCGAATGTGGCCGAAGAGCTCGCTTTCGAAGAGAGATTCGGAGATCCCGCCGATGTTGACGGACACCATGTTGCGCGAGGCGCGATTCGAGGACGCATGCAGCGCACGGGCGATGAGGCCTTTGCCGACTCCGTTTTCGCCGAGGATGAGGACGTTGGCGTCGGAGGGTCCGACTCGGGCGATGACTTGGAGCAACGGACGCATCGCCGCCGACTCGGCGATGAGATCGGGATGGCGGCCATCGCCCCGAAGCTCGCGATTCTCCAGCTCGAGGGCCTGCCCCTTGCGCAGGGCCCGCCCCAGCTCGGCCTGCGTGACGATTGTCGTCAGGAGCCGTTCGTTGTCCCACGGCTTCTGGACAAAGTCGCGTGCGCCGCGACGCATCGCTTCGACCGCGAGGTCGATCGAGCCATATGCGGTCATGACGACGATCGGCAGCTCGGGATCGCGGGTATGGATCTGCGACAGCATCTCCATACCTTCGTCGCCCGAGGTGGTGTCGCGACGATAGTTGAGGTCGAGAAGGACGACGTCGAGCTCCCGCGACTCGGTTGCGCGGACCGCGGCGATAGGAGAGCTCACAGTCTCCACCTCGCAGCCGCGAGTCTTGAGCAACAGACGAAGCGACTCCAGGACATGGAGTTGGTCGTCGGCTACGAGGACGCGAACAGGGCTCGCGCTCATCCGCTACACCGGCTGCGGATAGGGGGCGTAATCATCGATATCCTCCAGTTGGTCTCTTACGATTCGTCCGTCGAAAAGATGCACGGTGCGCCCGGCGCTGCGCGCGTACCGCGGATCGTGCGTGACCATGCAGATCGTGGCCCCCTCGCGATGGAGCGCCGCGAGGAGGTCCATCACAGCCTGGCCGTTGCGGGAATCCAAATTTCCCGTCGGCTCGTCCGCGAGCAGGATCGACGGTCGGGTCACGATCGCTCGGGCGACGGCCACGCGCTGCTGCTGACCGCCGGAGAGCTGCGATGGATAGTGCCCGGCGCGGTGGCTCATGCTGACGCGCTCCAGGGCTTCGCGCACGGCCTTCCGGCGCTCGCCCCCGGACGATGCCCGGTATGTCAGCGGCAATTCGACGTTTTCGAAGACGGTGAGGTCGCCGATCAGATTGAAGCTCTGAAAGATAAAGCTGACCTCGCGATTTCGGATCCGCGCGCGCTCCCGGCCGGAGAGGTTTGCCACCATCCTGCCGTTCAGCCAGTGCGCGCCGGAAGTCGGCGTGTCGAGCAGCCCGAGGATCGAGAGCAGCGTGGTCTTGCCGCCGCCGGAGGGTCCGGCGATCGAGACATACTCGCCGCGGCGGATGGTCAGGTCCACTTGCGACAGCGCGTGGGTCTCCAACTCGTCGGAGTAGAAGACCTTGGTGACGTTCTCCAGGCGAATTGGGGTATCAGTTTGCATGGACTCTTCCTACGAGCGCAGGACGAGCGCGGTGGCAGTTGGCAGACGCGTCGCCCCAACCAGCAGCGCCGCGAGGATGACCTCGCCGTCCAGGCCGAGGGAGAGGCTGGGAAGCACCATGAAACGGGATCAGGGCAAGGGCCCTGCCATGCCCTCTTCGGGGGGAGGTCACCCGTAATCGTTACGCTGGTGGGACGGTTGAATCCCAAAAGCGGACACGCGCGCCAGGCCACTGGTGCTGGCCCGTGAGATGAGCCGCCCCGTTTACCGCTGAAAGCCAGCGAGGATTCATGGCACCCCCCTTGCCTTGTCCTCCCGGCGTGTCCGGTCTCCAGTACGCGGTTCGCTCGCTTGTACGGACGCCGCTCTACGCCTTGCTCGTCATCGTGACTCTGGCCATCGGCATCGGACCCACGACCGCGATCTTCTCGGTCGTCCACGCGTTGCTGCTTCGAGAGTTGCCTTATCGCGATCCCGAGTCGCTGGCCGTTGTCTGGCGCTTTCGGAACGCCGGCGACTACGCACCGGTCAGTGGTCCCGACTTCGCAGATTTTCGCGAAGCGAATACAGCCTTTTCGGCGCTCGCAGCGGCATCGCGCGAGAGCTTCAACGTCGGAGGAATCGCGCAACCGACCCGCGTCGAGGGCGCGCGCGTCACACTGAACTTCTTCACGCTCCTCGGTGTGCCGCCGTCGAGCGGCACGTTGCCGCAGTCGGGCGAGGGCAGAGACGTCATCCTGGGGCACGACCTCTGGATGCTGAGCTTCGGCGGCGGCAACGTCGTCGGCAAGGAGACCCGCCTCAACGGCGAGACCTACCGCATCGCTGCGGTGATGCCGGCTGGCTTTGCGTACCCCGAGCACGCGCAGCTCTGGGTCCCTTACGACTTGACGCCCGATCGCCTCGGCCACCGCGCCTACCACCGGCTTTCCGTCGTTGGGCGCCTCAAGCCCGGGATCACGCTCGCTCAGGCCGAAGCGGACATGCAGCGCGTAGCCAGGAAGATCGGAGACTCGAATCCCGAGACGTCGCGCGGCATCGGCGTTAGCGTCAGCTCTCTGCGTGAGATGCTTACCGGGCCGGTGCGCAAGCCTCTGCTGCTGCTGCTCGGCGCGACCGGCTTTCTATTGCTGATCGCCTGTTCGAACGTGGCGAATATCGCGCTTACGCGCGCCGCGACCCGCCGCAAGGAAATCGCGGTCCGCCTGGCTCTCGGAGCCGGGGTAGGCCGGGTCGCATACCAGCTCTTGACGGAGGGCATGCTGCTGTCCGGCATCGGCGGCCTCGCCGGCCTCCTGTTGGCGCAGGCGTCGATCGGGGTTCTGCGTGCGATCGGGGGCCCGTATTTCGCACATCCCCAGGCGATCACACTCGACAAGAGCGTACTGGCGTTCAACTTCATCGTCGCCGCGCTGACTGGCATCGTGTTCGGACTTGCGGCACTCATCGCCCGCGGCGCACCGTTCGACGCCCTCCGGTCCGGTGATCGCACCGACACGCACGGCGGACGGCAAGGGCGCCTCGCGCGCGAGGCCATCGTCGTCTCCATCATCGCGTTCTCGTTCTGTCTGCTGATCGGCGCCTGCCTCATGGTTCGGAACTTCCTCAAGATCCGGTCCATCGACGTCGGCGTCCGTACGCGCGATGTGATGACCCTGCGCATCTATCTGCCGGAGCCAAAGTACCCGGACAACGCCACCCGCACCGCGTTCTACGAGCGGTTCCTCCAACGTCTCGGCGCGGTGCCCGGCATCGACTCCGTGGCCCTGGTCAGCGGTCTCCCGCTGGAGAACATGTTGAGCGGCGACATCGTCTTTCCCGGCGAGTCAGACCCGGTCGCTGCGCGCCGCATCGCGTCATTTACCGAGATCAGCCCGGGCTGGTTCCGCGCGGCGGGAATTCCGCTCTTGCAGGGCCGCGACTTCACCTGGGACGACATCCATCACCTACCGATGACCGAGGAGGCCCCGGTCCTCGTCAACGCGACATACTCCTCTCGCTTCGGCCACGGGGCGACGTTGGGGCAGAAGCTCGTGATCGGCGGCGATGTGAAGGGGATGATCGTCGGCGTGGCCGCCGACGTGAAGCAGACCGACCCCCGTCTCTCCACACCGGCCCACATCTACGTTCCTCTCGGAGTTCCCTTGCCGCTGGGCCCGACGAACTTCGCCATTCGCTCGGGTTCGCTTTCGCCCACCGCAGTGACGTCGCTCGCGAGGGAAGTGTTGCGCCAACTCGACCCCGACGTGCCGCCCTACCGCATTCGGACCATGGAGCAGGTGATCGACGAGGCGCTCGCCGGCTCGCGATTCCAAGCAGTGTTACTGACCGTACTCGCTGCGATCGCACTGTTGCTGGCGACGATCGGCATCTACGGCGTGATCTCGTTCAACGTCGCGCAACGGACGAGGGAGATCGCGGTCCGTATGGCGGTCGGTGCGGCCTCTGGCGATGTTGTCCTTCTGGTCCTGCGGCGTGTCTTGCGCCTGGCTCTGGTCGGCCTGTTGCTGGGCGTCACGGGAGCCCTCTATCTGACGCACTGGCTCAACGGCATGCTGTTCGAGATCGACGCCGGCGACCCGACGATGCTGACGGCCATCGCCGCAGGCACGCTCGTGACGGCCGTTGTCGCCAGCATAATTCCCGCCCGCCATGCCGCGGAGCTCGACCCGATG